>JAJZFR010000055.1 GCA_021805265.1 Acidobacteriota bacterium
GATCGCACCGTTCTTCATCGGCCTCATCGCTGACAAATTCTTCGCTACCGAGCGTCTTCTCGCAGTGCTGCACATCCTCGGCGCAGTTTTCCTATTCGCTGCCTCCAACCTCACCGGCTTTCGGGATATCTACATCACCCTCCTGCTCTACTGCCTCTGTTTTATGCCCACACTGGCTCTTACCAATTCTCTGGCCTTCCGCCAGATGAGCAACACCGCGCAGGAGTTCGCGCCCATCCGCGTTTTAGGCACGATCGGTTGGATCGCCGCCGGCCTGCTGGTCGGCTATTTGCGCATCGAGAGCACCGCCCGCCCACTTCAGATCGCCGCTGCCGTATCGCTGCTCCTGGGCATCTACTCCATCACGCTCCCCCATACGCCACCGTTAGCCACAAAAAATATCTCCGCCGCTGCCGGTATCTTTCCTCGGCAAGTCTTCTCGATGCTGAGCAAACGATCCATGGCGATCTTCATCGTTGCTTCGTTTCTCATCTGCATCCCGTTGCAGTTCTACTACGCCTTCGCCAATCTCTTTCTCAATGAGACAGGCGTCCACAACGCAGCAGCAAAGATGACGAGCGGACAGATGTCCGAACTCCTCTGCATGCTCCTTATTCCTTGGTTCTTCCGTCGGTTAGGCGTCAAATACATGCTTGCGTCCGGCATGGCCGCATGGGTGCTACGGTATTTTTTCTTCGCCTACGGCAACGCAGGGGGCCGTATGTGGATGTTCTGGCTCGGCATCCTTCTGCATGGCATCTGCTACGACTTCTTCTTCGTCACTGGTCAGATCTACATCGACCGCGAATCCCCACCCACACTCCGCTCCGCCGCGCAAAGCCTCATCACATTCATCACCTATGGCGTGGGCATGTTTGTTGGTTCGTGGGTCTCCGGGGCTGTCGTTGAGCATGACTCCACATTCACTGCAGAGGGCACAATCACGCACAACTGGCGTTCCATCTGGATCTTCGCCGCACTCGCCTCCGGCATCGCTCTCATCATGCTGCTCGCCACCTTCTTCGAACAACCTGAGCCGCTACCCAGCAGCGCTACTCGGCAGTAGCTACCCGTATGAGATTCAGCCTGCAGGCATGGACCCTCCTGCAAGAAACCTCATGCATGACCACTCTGGCTGGAAGTGCCAACCTTGCTGCGCGTTCATCCGTGCGGTTCAGGTCAATCTCAAATGCGATTGCCCTGCAAATCAGGCGAGAGAGCGGACTTCGATCCTCCGGAACCAAATCTCCGCAAACTCGATCTCGATGGCAATCTTTCCTCTGACCAGGGGAATAAATTTGCCGGAATTTGCTGGATCGGGCTGCTGAAGCATGGAGACGGTGTTCACTGTGCGGCCATTGACGATGTGCGCTGAGCGGTCACCCTGCCAGATCACTTCCACGACGTTCCAATCGTCGAGTTTTTCAAAGTTACCGTCCTTGATTTTCCGGCCGCCGGTCGGCTCCGGCCGAGCATTGCCATCGCTGGCTGATCTGGCCCGTTCGGTCCACCCGTCTGGAGTGAGACCCTCACCAAAGAGGCCGTTATCGTGCCGGTCCTGAACGCCGCGTATGCCGCCAACCAGGAAGTAATCTCCCACATCGCCTTCTTCAATCTGGCACTCGACCATGGTTGGCCAAACCGTGTCCGCGCCCACCAACCCGTACAACAGACCGTTGTCCCGCTTGCACAGGGTTCGCGGAGGGAATCGATTGACACCCCATTTGTACTCCACGCGAATGTGGACGTTCTCAAATTCCTGGTTGGTTGCAATGTAGCCTGCTTCAGCCGATCCATCGGTGATTTCATTACCCAGGATGTGTAGCATCCCGTCTTCGATCGTAACGATCTTCCGCTGCTCTGCAACGCCTTTGCCTGACTTCTGCAGCATCGTATACCAGCCACTCAGGTCGCGTCCGTTGAACAGAGAAATCCACCCGTCAGCGCCAGCCCGGGACCGTGGCGATGAGGAGGCCATCGTCTGCGCCAGACTCAAAGGTTGCAATAACAACGAACTACCGACGATCGGTGCACCTGCTTGGATGAAATCTCTGCGATTGATCATAGGCTCCTTGCTGCTTTTCGACTGCGCCTGAATATACCACCCGTCATTGGCAAAAATATAGGACTTCCCCCAGAATTTACCAGCTTCGGAGCGTATTTGCTCTGAAACACGGAAGATATCCGGACCGGGAAGCGGCAGGGCGCGATTTGTGACAGAAGAGCTTTTCGACGAATCAAGTTCATCTGTCCGGAAGCGCCTTCCAACCGGCGTAAAAAATTACCGCCAGGCGCACAACTGGAACTCGCGCTCGTCTGGTAAAAACAGAGAAACTTCGGGGAAAAGTCCTGAGAGGCACTCTCTTGACATTTCATATCAGTAGCATATATTCTCCTGATTAGGAGATTTCGCTATGGCGACAGCAGTCGGCCACTATCCAGCAACCCGGTACGCTCCTGAGCCGCTTGTGAATTTCAACTCGTATGACGAGCGGAAGCGGTTAAGTGGTTCCAGTCTTGCGGCATTTTTCAAGATGATGGAACTCTGGAAGGTCCGCGATGAAGACGCAAAACTACTCCTCGGTGGCGTCTCCAACGGGCCATTCTATGAGATGAAAAAGAACCCGAAACAGAAGGTTCTCGACGTCGACCAGATGTACCGCATCTCGTATCTTCTTGGCATTTTCAAGGCCATCAATATCCTGCACGGACAGGGACTCGCCGACCGATGGGTGCAGCTGCCGAATCACGGTCCGCTGTTTCATGGGCAAAAGCCGCTTCAGTGCATGATCGACGGCGGCCCCGCAGCCTTACAGGATATTCGTCGGCTTCTCGAAGGACAAATTCAGGGAACGTAGAGATGGCAGACACAAAGCTCGAGCTGGCGCAGGGCAGGAAAGGCTCCGCCCTTCCAAATCTTTCTACGATCTCGTTCAAAAACACCACGCGGCTACTTCAATCAAAATTCAGCTCCGTTGATCCAGCAGAATCGCCACTCTCGCGACTGGTTGACAATGCTGACACCCTGGCAGAAATCAGCGAAGTCGAGAAGAAAGCTGATCCTCTGGCGCAGGCTGAAAATAATCTGCTGGCTGGAATCAGCCCACATGAGCTTGTGGCCTACGTTCCGTTTGCCAGGGTCATCAACGCCGCGTATACCTACACCAGTCAAGGTGGCTCTCGATTTAACCATCAGAATCGAGGCGCATGGTATGCCGCGAAAAGCGTTGCTACTTCCCAGGCGGAGGTGATTTTTCATGCGACTGCCAGGTTAGCTGCCATAGGAGAGTTCCACGATGAGATCTGCTATGACGAGTACCTTGCGGATTTTTCAGGCGATTATCACGATCTGCGGATTAGCCCAGGTTTTGAGGCTATTCTGGCCCCGGATAGTTATGTCCAATCGCAAATCCTGGCTGAGGCATTGCTGGCCTGCGGTTCTCTTGGAATCGTCTATCCCAGCGTCCGTCAGGCTGGCGGCGTTTGCATCGCCGGCTTCCGTCCGGCACTCGTGACTCACGTTCGCAAAGGCAGGACATTCAGGTTTCGCTGGTCCGGGAGTCCGAAACCTGCCATTGAACTCGTGGGTGGCAGGCGGAAATAACCGCCACCCCAGCATGGATTACAACCAGCCTTCTTTGCCATCCGCTTCACCATCGGCAGAAGTCGGCAATTCGGCTTTCCCGTGCTCGTCGGCACAATCAGATTCTGATCCGGATGCTGCTGCCTCCAGGCCTTCAGCTCTTCCAGAAAATCCGTTGGAATCGGGATGTCCCGCTCTTCGCAGTCCTTCACCCGAAAATGAAAGTGCGGTTTGCTTTGCACTCGAAAAACCGACTCGTGCCAGATAACATCGGCAAACTCAGCAAACTGAACTTCCTGATCTCGAAGCCCCAGCTTCAGCATCAGACTGCATACGGTTCGCTGATGAGGAGTGGCGATAGCAAAAAGTCCCGCAAGCTGCTCCGGCGTATAGATCGTCGGAAGCTTCTTTTCAAAACGCGGCTTCGGCGGAAAGATACCGGGATCAACACCTGCCCATCGCAACATGGACTGAAGTCGTTGCCGCTTGTTGAAAACCGTTCGATCCGACTGTCTGCGGCTTCGAAGATGCTGATCAAAATCCAGAATTCGGTCTCGGGTAACCTCATCGACATAGACAACCGAAACAGCACGAAGAAAGTCATTCCTGACAAGGATTGCCTGTTCCCGTGCCTCGCTTGCTCCTCGCTTCTCCGCATCCTGAATGTAGTCATCAAACGAATCCCGGAGACGCACACGCTTCTTCTGTTGCTTCTCCGGATCCATCACCACCAGCCCCAGCGCTTCCGAGGCTCTCTGTGCCTTCAGGCGAGCGAGCACACGCGTAAGCCGGGCAAGCGCTTCGACTCCGTTGCTTCCAGCAGCTTCATACCGCGTGGCTCCATCTTCAATTCGAATATCGAAGGTGTACCTTTCGCCAACGTGCTCCTCACGCGCCTGACCAGTCTCCCGATCCTTGAATACCGCGTAGCCGGACCGAACTCTCCCTGTCGATCCAATCGCAGCGGGCTTGCGCTGCCAGGATGAATCCGTTGGCCGCTTGAAGCGAATCATAAGAGTGGCTTTGGGCAAATTCAGGTCTCCTTGCGTAGACTATGCCTGACAATCACCCGTCAATAACTGTAAGAGCATATGAATCAGTACAAAAGAGAGAATCCCTCCCTCTCCGCCAGCAATCTTCCTCTGCGGACAAGACAGCGTCAGCCTACAGAAGCTCCGCAACCTGCTGGTCGATGTTTCTTCATCTCATTTCTTCGCGCATGATGGATATGATCGCTTCACTAACATTTTCCACCTGTGCGGAAGTCATTCGGTTGAAAAACGGAAGAGCAAGTGTTCGCTGTGCCACGCTTTCTGTGATCGGCAAATGCGATCGATGCTTTTGCGTGAATGCTTCATAGGCGGGCTGGCAGTGAATCGGCGCAAAGTATCGCCCTGAGGCAATGCCTTGTTCGAACAGGCGAGCCATAACACGGTCTCTCAGGCCATCCGGCGAGTGTTCTGCAATGCGAACCACATAGACAAACCAACTGATTGTTCGATCTTCATACTCCGCAACAGGGCATTGAATTGCGGATAACTCCAACAGTCTTTGTCGATACTGTGCGGCCACCTTGGCACGGGCTGCGAGAATGGACCCAAGGCGCTTCAGTTGGGCGGTGCCCAGTGCGCAGGATAACTCGGAAAGTCTGTAATTAAATCCAATCTCGCGATGCTGGAACCAGTCCTCCGTTGGATAACGGCCTTGATTGCGCATGGCTCGCACGCGCTTGGCCACTTGTCCATCGCGGACCAGCAACGCGCCTCCTTCCCCGGTAGTGATCTGCTTGTTCGGATAAAAGCCAAAGACGCCGATATCGCCAAACGTGCCTACAGATCGGCCATGAAAAGTGGCGCCGATCGCTTCGCACGCGTCTTCAATCACATAAAGATGATGTCGCTCCGCGATCTCGCATAATACATCCATATCTGCCGGAATTCCAAACGTATGAACAACCAGTATCGCTCGTGTGCGCGAAGTGATCGCCGCCTCCACCTGCGCTGGATTCATGTTCAACGTAACTGGATCAATATCCACAAAAACAGGCACGGCTCCCTCATAGAGAAGAGCATTCGACACAGCGATGAACGTGAATGACGGGACGATCACTTCATCCTGATTGCCGATATTCAGCGCTCGGATCGCAAGATGCAAGGCTGCCGTGCCGGAACTGACCGCAATGGCAGATTCGGCGCCATGACGCTCGGCCAGAAGCGCTTCAAACTCTTCCAGCCTGGGTCCAAGACTCAGGCTGCTGGTTCGCAAAACCGAACTCACAGCTTCAATTTCATCCTCGGTAATGTCTGGCGCTGAAAGTGGAATCCTCACGATCACTGCACCTCCGTTTCTTCAATCAGCGCCGCAGGCTGCTTCACAAGAAGGCGATCCAATGGAACTGTCGAAAGAACTTCGGCAATCTTCTCTGCGGCATCTCCGCTTCCATACGGATTGATCATGTTCTTCAGGCTACTTCGGAATGTCTCTGTTTTTCCGCGATGGATGGCATCGAGTATCGAAGATTCCGTCGCCTCTGCATTCAAAATGTTGCGTGCCTGTTCGCGCCCCTGCTGGCGCATGCCGATATTGACCGTAGGCAGCCCGTAGGATGCCGACTCCATGATGCCGCTCGACGAGTTGCCAACCAGCAGATCGACATTTCCAAGCAGGCTCCAATAGCTGACCGCATCCAGATTCACAAACACCTTGATCCTGTCGGATGTCGATGCGAATTTCTGCGTACGCTCAATCAGGCTGCGACTTCCCGCATCGGAGTTTGGGTACACAAAGATCATCTGCTCAGAGAGATGAGACAGCGCTGAAAAAAGCGCTTCCGCCTCGTCGGTAGTGTCGCGATGAATGGTGACTGGATGGTAGGCGACGAGAAGCGTGCTCTCCCTGAGATTAAGAGAAAGACGCTCTTCCAACTGCTCCCGCGTAGAGAGCTTGCTGCGTCGAAGGTGATCGAGCGAAGGTGCGCCCGCGTGGTGCACGCGCCACGATTCCTCTCCCATGGCAATCACGCGTCGCCGAGCCAGCGGCGTGGAGGTGAAGTGCAGGTGTGCAAGTTTGGTGAGAGCATTGCGAACGGCATCGTCAATCGCACCCTGACTGACTTCCCCTCCTTCGATATGCGCGATTGGGATCCGCAACGCAACTGCAACCGAAGCTGGCGCAAGCAATTCGTAGCGATCGGCAATGAGCAGCAGAATCTCTGGTCGCCAGCGATCCAGCATATCGGCCAGGCTCAGTGTGGCGATGCCGATCGTCTTCGCCATGCCAACATCCGAGTCGGAGCTGAGCAAGCACTCGATTCGAGCAATGATCGGAAAACCATCATTTTCAATCTGCCGAACCGTCATTCCAAACTCGGCGGATAAATGTGCGCCCAGAACGATGACGCCAAGCTCCACCTCGGCCCTTTGCGAGAGTTCGACGAGTGGCCAATACAGGTGACCGTAATCGGCACGGGATGTGGTAACAACTGCGATGCGTCTCTTCATCTCGCCTCCAGATGCTCGCGCACCTTTTGCAGCACCGTCCGGCTTGGCGCATAGTCCGGCACCAGTGACTGAATTTGATTCATGGCTTGTGGCAGATTGCGAGTGTCTACCGCCATACGCAGAAGCGCCAGCATCCCATCCATCTCACCTGCTCCATCCATCGGACGACGACGTACGATCACCCGTAAGCAATCGTGGAAACTCTCGGCAAGCGCATCTTCATCCCTGGACCATAGCGATTCGTTTTGTTTTTCTCCCGCGCTCAGTCCGATATAGCGAATCGTTGAAGAAGATGAAGGAGTGCATTGCCTGCGGAGAAAATGCGCCAGTTCCACAATCGACTGCGATTCATAAACAGCCGGAACCAGCGTTGTGGCGTCTGGCGCTTCCACCGAAGCGGTCAGCAGCAGATCAACCGCTTCTTCATCGGTAACAAAGTATCGCGTCGCTCCCGGATGCGTGATGGCGATGGCCTGGTCCGCTGCCATTTGTCTCAGAAATGCAGGAACAACACTGCCCTCACTCCCCAGCACATTGACCAGACGAACAACAATCCCACCATGACAAAGCGTGTCAATCTCCGCGATGTGTTTGGTCACGCCAAGAACACTCGTCGGTGAAGCCGCCTTGTCTGTAGAAAGCAGAATTGTACGCCTGATCTTGTGTTCTGCAGCCACGCGGAGCAGGGTATTCGTTGCAAGAGTGTTGTTGCGAATGGCGGCTAAAGCATATTCCTCAAGCAGGGGAAGATGCTTGTGTGCTGCTGCGTGAAAAATAATGTCTGGTGAAGTGGACTGAATTGTTTCTTCCAGTAACAGCTCGTCCCCCACACTGCCCAGCAGCAATGTAACTCGATCGCAAAGATTTTCGGCTTCGAGAAACATACGCAGGCGATACAGTGCATGTTCGGAAGAATCGAGCAGTGTGAGCTGCTGCGGCCTGAGGCGCGCGATACGAAGGCTTAACAGGCTTCCAATCGAACCACCGGCGCCGGTGATGAAGATGGAAAGATTTCCGATCGCCTTCACCGTTTCATCCGTTGAAGCAGGCAACCTCGGACGGGCCAGAAATCGATACCAGTCAATTTCCGTCCTTGGTGGCGATGTATTGACCGGCACGCTCACGCATGTAGTATAGGGCACGGTACAAAGGCCGTGAATCCCATCGATTCCCTGGAGCGTGTTTCATCAACCTGGAAAATCAGCAAAGACCTTAAATCAGACCCGCAATCAAGCGAGTCTCAGGAAATCGACCATTGCCGCTGCGGCTTGGAACCAGGTTGGAAGAAGGTAATCCGAAAGTTCGATGCGTAGATGCAACTGCATTTGAGAAAATACAGTGACTTATTGTTTTGGATTTCAGCAGGTGTTCTTCCATGTCGACCGGTACGCGCTTTCGCCTCAGCCCTCATAACTTTGTGGCATTCATCTTGCTATTGCAGCTTTTATTGCTCTCTCAGGCGACCAGGGCGGAACGTCCACATCCGTCTCCCCGTCATCTGGAAGCGATTCGTCTGAACAATGACGGCGTAGCCTGGATGAACCAGCAAATGACGAAGCGAGCGGAAGCTGCATTTGCGGCTGCTCGGAAAGCCGACAGCACCCTCGCGGAAGCTGCGTTGAATGACGGAATCGCCCTGCTTTATCTCGAGAAAATCGCAGATGCGAAAGCGGCATTGAAGCAGGCCACGAATTTGGACCCAACCAATCCACGCCCGTGGTATAACCTCGGCCTTGTCGATCGAGCAGCCAATGATTTGGACGATGCCATTGCCAGCTTCGCACACTCCGTCGCGCTCGATCCGGAAGATGCAGACTCATGGTACTTTGAAGGCGTCTGCTATCAGGACGAAAAACAGTATGCGCCTGCAATTGCTGCATTCAACAGAGCGCTGTCGATTGATCCACATCATGCCTCCTCAGAATTTGCCCTGGCGCGGGCGCTTCAGCGTTCGGGAAAATCGCAAGATGCAAGGGTTCACTTTCAACAATTTCAACATCTGACCGTCAAGAAAATTTCCTCCGCTCTTGGTGTCGCATACGGCGATCAGGGAAGGCTTTCTACGGCTGAGCCTGTCGTCGAGCAGTTGAAGCCGCGCCCAATGATTCCCATACATTTCGTCTCACGGCAACTGATGCGCAAAGCCCCTCTGGAACAAAACACCGCGGGCACTGCAAACAGTGGTGGTGCATGCATGATGGATGTGGATGGAGACGGACGCTTCGATCTCCTGCTCATGCATTCCGGTCGGAATGCGATCGAAGTGTTGAAAAATCGCGGGGATGGCAGCTTTGAAAAACTTGCAGCGGACCATCTCGGACTCGACATCGAAGGCAACGCCGTTTCCTGTGCAGTTGGCGATTTTGACGGCGACGGAAAATCAGACCTTGCCGTTGCTTTGCAGGATCGCATTCTCTTGTTTCATAACGAAGGGAACGGTCGCTTTGTCGACGTAACAAAAGCTTCCGGGATCGTTCCGCGCAATCATCCACGAGGAATGTCTTTTGTTGATTACGATCACGACGGAGACCTTGATCTGTTCATCACAGGCTCACCCCTGCAAGCAGGTGATTCATCCAACGTTTTGTGGCGAAACAACGGAAATAAAACTTTTACCGAGTGGACGACTCAGACAGGATTGCAAGGCTCTGGACCGACCGAAGAAGTTATGCTCTCGGACATCAACAACGACCGCGCCGTGGACCTCGTTGTAGCTGGAGACGGCGCTGCTCCAGCCATTTACTTCAACCCCAGAGAAGGCTCCTGGCGCAGACAAAGCATATCGGATGAAGCTCTGCACGCTCACTCAAACGGTATAGCCATCTTTGATTTCAACAAAGATGGATGGATGGATATTGCTGTTACACAATCAAGCTTTCCAGGTCTGGCTTTATGGAAAAATCTGGACGGGAAACGTTTTGAGCGTGTGCCCCTATCTATTCCCGGAGCACTTCGCGCATGGGGAATCACAGCGATTGACTTTGATAACGATGGATGGATTGATCTGGCGGCAATCGTGGAGACTCTGCGCGGTCCTCAGGTTCATCTCTTTCGCAATCTCGGCGATGGTCACTTCGTTGATGTCAGCCACATTCTCGGTCTGGACCGTATCTCACTGAAAGCCCCTCGGGGATTGATCGCCATGGATGTGGACGGAGACGGGGCCGCAGACCTGATTGTCACTTCTGCAACTGATCCGCCGATGCTTTTACGCAATATCGGCGGCAATCGTAACCATTCGGTCCGATTGCAATTCAAAGGGCTTGCTGATAACAAGACGGCGATAGGAACAAAAGTCGAGGTGCTCTCTCAAGGCAACTGGCAGAAATGGGAAATTGAGGGTGGAGAAGGATATCTGACCCAGGCAGCGCCTGAAATCCTGGTGGGATTAGGTTCGGCAAAGTCCATCGATATGGTGAGAATGCTATGGCCCACCGGCGTTCCGCAGGACGAGATTGACGCGCATGTTTCCAAGGCAATTCTTTACTCCGAAGCGGACCGCCGCGGCAGTTCTTGTCCAGTCGTTTTTGCGTGGAACGGCACTCGCTACGCTCTGGTTACCGACAGCATTGGAGCTGCTGTCGTCGGGCACTGGTTCACAGCACAACGAAGAAACATTCCAGATCCGGATGAATGGATCAAGGTCGAGGGTTCGCAGCTTGTGCCTGCGAACGGAATGCTGAGCTTGCGTTTTACTGAGCCAATGGAAGAGGTAAACTACATCGACCAGTTACGATTGCGCGCCGTGGACCACCCGGACGATACCGAGGTGTTTCCCGATGAGCGATTCCTCGATAACCCTCCTTTTGCTTCCGGCAAAACCATCGTCACCCGACGCGCTCACCTTCCGCAAGGGGCATGGGGAGATAAGGGTGAAGATGTTCTGGCGCTGTTAAAAAGCCGCGACCACCGCTTCGTCAACGACTTCAGCAACTTACATTACGACGGCTTTGCTCGCCTCCACACGCTCACTTTAGACATAGGAACGCGCCAATCTCAAGAGCCGCTGCGCTTGTTGCTGACCGGCTATGTGGATTACTTCAGCGCCAGCTCTCTTTATTCCGCATGGCAAGCGGGAATCGCCCCCATATCGCCATACGTCGAGGCCCAGATGCAGGATGGATCCTGGAAACGGATCGACCAGGAGATGGGATTTCCTGCGGGCCTCGAAAGAACGATTGTCGTGGACCTGACGGGGAAAGTCCCGGCAACAAGCAGTCGAATTCGCATCGTCACAAATCTACAGGTCTATTGGGATCAGGTGCTCGTGGATACCGACCCCGTACTCAACAGCGAGTTACACGAAACTGAAATTCCTCTCGCTCACGCCAGGCTCAGGTTTCATGGTTACCCGGAACAGTTGGAAGGACGTAACGCTGGAGACTTGAACTACAACTATGACAACGTCAGCCTGACAGGGCCTTTTCAGCGACAGCGTGGAAGCTATACACGATTCGGTGAAGTAACTCCATTACTCACTGAAACAGATAATCAGTTCGTCATCTTTGGCAGCGGCGAAGAGATCGCCGTTGAATTCAGCGTTCGCTCACTTCCCTCTTTGCCGCCGCACTGGAAACGAGATTATTTCTTCTATGCCAATGGGTTTGTCAAGGATATGGACTTCTATGATGCGTTGCCGTATACCGTGACCCAGCTTCCCTTTCATGGAATGAGCAAGTATCCCTATCCTGCCGGTGAATCCTTCCCGTCGGATGCCCGATCCTTGGACTATCAGTTGAAGTGGAATGATCGGTTTGACACGGGCGCGCCGAGCAGCAGTTTTCGTTTCAACTACCAATTCAGACCTTCCGCACCTGGCGATGCAATGCTTCATCACCGCAGCACGGATGAATCCCAATGAGTTCGATTGTGCTTTCATCCGCATCGCGGCAATTAACAATGCTGCGGTCCGGCGCGATTTCGATTGTCGAGCTTGCGGAAGCCCATATTCGGCAGATCGTCCGATTGAACGGGGAAATCAATGCCTACGCCGACTTCGACGAAGAGCGAGTGCGTACGCACGCGATTGCACTTCAACGCCAGTGGATCTCGGATCCGGATTCTACTGGACCGCTGCATGGCTTGCCTGTAACCATCAAATCCTCGATCGCTGCCGCGGGGTATCGATGTGAGATTGGAAGTACGCTGCTTCGCGGACAAACTCCAGATACAGATGCCGAGGTCGTGGCTCGATTGCGCCGCGCAGGAGCCTTGATTCTGGGCACAACCAATTGCCCTGAGTTTTTGATGGCCTACGAAACAGCGAATGTGCTCCACGGTAGAACGCGAAATCCATGGGATTTCGAACGGACTCCCGGAGGATCGAGCGGGGGAGAATCCGCTGCGATTGCGGCGGGAATGTCGGCTGCGGGACTGGGTAGTGACAGCGGCGGTTCCGTCCGTCTGCCCGCGCACTTCACCGGTATCTGTTCGCTCAAACCCACGCCGGGCCGCATTCCAGGACGCGGTCATCTGCCGCCTTGCAACGGACCGTTCAACGTACTCGGCGCAATCGGTCCCATGGCGCGCACCATTCAGGATGTACGACTGATCTTTGAGACTCTCTCCGGACAGGATTCCATCGATCCTGTCAGTTATCCATCGGCAAGTCAATGGCCAACAGAAGCGGCCTTGCGCACGCGCGCCATTGGTTACTTTGAAGAGGACGGACTGGTCCCGGTCACGGAGGACACACGCATTGCAGTTCGCGATGCGGTTCATGTGCTGAAGCAGGCTGGCTTTCAAGTCGAACCATTTCGCCCACAGGCGCTGGAGTCCTTGCGAAAGCTATGGTGGAAATGCTTTGTGCAATGTGGTGCGATGTTGTACCGACCGATGATCCTCGGTAAAAGCAGGGAACTGAGTCCCATCTTTCAGGAATTTCTTGAGATTGCGCGGAATAGCGGCGAGCTGGACGCAGAAGACATCTTGCATCTCTGGACGAATATGGATATCGAACGCAGCAGAATGCTCGAAGAGATGCAGCACTATTCCGTTCTGCTTTGTCCCGTGGCAAGCATTCCGGCATTTCGCCACGGAGAGCGGAGCTGGAATATCGACGGCAGGCAAGTACCCTATCTCGACGCAGTGCGACATACACAGTGGTGGAATGTTATGGGTGCACCGGCTGCGGTCTTACCGGTGCGGCGGTCGCCAGAGGGCTTGCCAATCGGCCTTCAGGTCATCGCACGCCCACATGAAGATGAAATTGTGCTCGGAATCGCGTCGCTGCTCGATAGAGAGTTTGGGTTTCAACCGCCTCCGATTGCTCTTTGAAACGATGGATGGCGGAGCGGATTGCAGCGTGTTTCCCAGCGCGTGTTTTCTCCATGCCACAGCAGCTTCTGCGGGTCTCATCTGACGATGTTTTCAAGCTCCTCATGGGAGATGAGACGCGCTCCATGGATGGAATGCAGCGATCCCAAAATCGATCCCCGAAACGCTTCTCAGATAGGCGCTTCGCAAGGTTCGCCGTTTGTCGTGAAGAACCATCTCCCAAAGTGCTCGCCGGAAGCCAGCACAGCGCGTAGCCGTTCGGAATTTGGCCCACTCTTCTGCTCCGCTTGTCTCAGCAGTTGCCATGCGGACAGATGCGATGTGCTGGCAGGCAGTCGAAAGACCCACGGTACATTGGTCGAGGTCAATGTTCGATCGTCGGTGATTGCAATCACCGGCACAAAACTTTTCAACGCCAATTGCGCTGAAAGGTGCGCTGCATCGCGGTCCAGAGCCACAATCGCCAATGCGTGTTGATCCATCACTGCCCGCACCAATTCGGTCGCAGCCACGCCCCAGCTCTGGCCACTCTCAATCGGCAAAAGCTCCCAGCCGCTGGAAATTGCGGCAGCAGCCGATGCTCTCCTCACCACCGCTGCCGCACTTCGGCCAAAGACAACCACACGTATCGGTCCCGCTGGCAAATCGCGACCTGCCGGGCCGGAAAAGCTCACTGGCATCTCAGGCAAATGCGCATAAGGCTCCGTTCGCGGTGCTGCTTGCGGAACTGTGTTTCCAATCGAAGTTGACGACGCTGTCTGCCGCTTTTCCATTGTCTCCAGGCGATAAGTAATCGCACCCTCATGCACACGGCCCAGGTACATCGGACTGATGTTCTTCAGATTCGGATCGTAGACCATGTGGCCGGTCACACCGTCGTAACTGCCAATCTGTGCCAATGCGTCGTGAATTCGCGCACGGTTCAATCCCGCTTCACAGATGGAGT
>JAJZFR010000103.1 GCA_021805265.1 Acidobacteriota bacterium
TGCCGCGCGCTCCGGTTGGCCCCGACGATTCCGCTGCCGAAGACCCACGACGCGAACTGGTCGAGCGCCTCCTCGAACACGAGCGCTTCAAAAACGCCGCCCAGATGCTGCAACAGAAACAAATGCTTGAAGCCGCCACCTGGACCAATCCCGGCATGCGCGACTTCCGCGAGGACGCCGCCGCAGAGCCGGAGATCGCCGCCGATACCGTGGACCTCGTCCGCGTATTTCGCGACATCCTCGACCGCCTCAAGTCCCGCCCCGTCCTCAACCTCGAGGAGGATTCCGTCACCGTCGGCCAGATGATCCAGTTCCTCGCACGACGCCTCAGCGTCGAAGATCGCCCCGTCTCGCTCCGCCGACTGCTCGCACACACCCGCTCCGAGCGCGCCCTCATCGCCATGTTTCTCGCCCTCCTCGAACTCGTCCGCCTCCAGGCCATCCTGCTTCGCCAGGAACATAACTTTGGCGACATCCTCATCAAGAAACACGCCGAGTTCGACGCCGTCATGAACGAAGCAGCTCGACGCGCCACAGACGACTGGCGCTGACCCAAAATCCGCTCTACGGGAAAGAACACTCCGGGTGCCACTGGTCTGGATTTTCAGACCGGGGATACTCACCACTCATCCAAACCGGACCTTGAAACCCGGTGCCCCAGGTCCCGGATTTTCGGACCTGGGTTTCTCACCCTACCGCGCCTCCTGTCGGGTATCCTGTCCCTATGAATCACGAAGCCATTCAAACCGCGTTACGGCAGCAGGGAATCGACGGCTGGCTCTTTTACGACCATCACCACCGCGACCCGATTGCCACGCGCATCCTCGGCCTCGACCCCAAAGCGCACGTCACCCGCCGCTGGTATTACCTCATCCCGGCGAACGGTGAGCCGCAGAAGCTCGTCCATCGCATCGAGCAGTTCCGCCTCGACGCCCTGCCCGGCGCGAAGCAGGAGTACTCAGGCTGGCGCGAACTCGCCCAGAAAATCGAGCAGATGCTCGCCGGAAGCAGCAAACTGGCCATGCAGTACTCACCCGAGAACGCCATTCTCTACGTCTCGATGGTCGATGCCGGAACCGTCGAGTTTCTCCGCGGCCTGGGCAAGCAGATTGTCACCTCCGCCGATCTCGTCAGCCAGTTTGAAGCGGTCCTCACCGCCGACCAGAAAGCCTCGCACCAGACCGCGCAGCGGGCCATCGATGCCGTGCTCGCCGAAGCCTGGCGCGAGATTGCCCGCCAACTTCGCCCGGCCTCCGGAAACCCGGAAACATTAACAGAATTCACCCTCATGGAGTGGCTCGCCAACGCCATGCGCCGCGAAGGAATCACCTGGGAGAACGGCCCCAACGTAAGCGTCGGCCCTAACAGCGCCGACTCGCACTACGAGCCGACCGCCAACCGCTCCCGACCCATCCGCAACGGCGACTTTCTCCTCATCGACATCTGGGGCAAGGTGGCCGCGCCGCTCCCATCCGCCGCGCCCGCCATTCATTACGACATCACCTGGACCGGCGTCATCGGCCGACCGCCGACCGACCGCGAGCAGCATATTTTCACCCTCGTCCGCGACGCCCGCGACGCCGCCATCGCCTCTGTCGAGCGCGCCTTCGCCGCCAGCCGCCCAATCCAGGGTTTTGAAGCCGACGATGCCGCTCGTGCGGTCATCGCAAGTGCCGGCTTCGGCGAATTTTTCACCCATCGCACCGGCCACAACATCGCCGCAGAAATCCACGGCACCGGTGCCCATCTCGACAACCTCGAAACCCACGACCAGCGTCTGATTCTCGCCGACACCTGCTTCAGCGTCGAGCCGGGCATCTACCTGCCCGGAGACTTCGGCCTCCGCAGCGAGGTCAACATGCTGACGGAAACAGGCCGCGCCTGGGTCACCGGCCCAAGGCAACAGGAACTGGTGCGCATTTGATCCGGGGAGAGCAGGGAAATTGACCCATCGAACGCAGCTCCTTCGCAAACTTTGCGTCCTCCTTCTGGTTCTGGGCGTCTTTCCCGCTCTCGTGCTCGGTACCCTGAACTGGTTCATGCGGAGCGCTCGCAAGCGCGCCGCCGCAGACCCGGCCATCTACGCCGCGCAAAGCTCTCCAGCGATCATCGCCCTGCTCGGGTCGCCCATCGCCTGGGGCTGGCCCATTCGCGGCCAGGCCTCCTCCAGCAACGGTAGCGGCTCAGCCGAATTGCAGATTCCTCTCAGCGGCCCGCTCGGCAAAGGTGTCCTCATCGAGCACGCCCGGCAACAGGCGAAGCAGTGGCGCGTCTGCGCCCTCGAGTTCCACAGCGCAACGGGTCTCGTCGTCCCAATGGTCAACGGCAGCCAGTCCCCATGCGCCGCAAAGTAGCTCGTCCGTTTTCGCTCGCCCGAAATCCTGACAACGTGGTATCCTCCTGCCAGCAGGGGATGCGCTTGATCCAGTCCAACACCATCGCGGGGCGGAGGCTAGCTACCATCGGCGCACTTGCGCCGATCTGCCTTGCTGGGTCCTCGCCCATCTTGCGCAACCAGGGTCGCCTCGCCGTCCCGCCCTGCCAGACCCGACCCAATCTCTTCTCCGGCGACTAAATCTGCCACGCCTACAACAAGCACTCGCTGTGCCGTTGTCCTTGTTGTCCGTCGGCAATCCTCCACTCGTGATCGATTCTGTAAGCATTTCTTAAGGTCAAGGCTTCCGCGTTGGCCCGAAGGCTGTTTCCAGCAGCGATGCTCAAGGGATTGCCCCCATTCGTGGATTGACAGAGAAAACCAGGGAGATTGAGATGATTCATTCAGAATTGCACACGGCCTTTGGGCCAAAGTTGAAGGGGAACCTGCCAGGGCCAAAAGCCAGGGCCATTGTCGAGCGCGATGAAGCCCTCATGTCGCCCAGCTACACCCGCGGCTATCCGCTGGTCGCCAAACGCGGCAGCGGCCTGCGCATCGAGGATGTCGATGGAAACGAGTTCCTCGACTTTGCAGCGGGCATCGCCGTCACCTCAACCGGGCATTGTCATCCCGAGGTCGTCGCCGCCATCCAGAAGCAGGCCGCCGAGCTGATTCACCTCTCGGGAACGGATTTTTACTACGAACTGATGCCGCAGCTTGCCGAGCGCCTCTCTGCCATCGCGCCCATGAAAGGTCCGCACCGCTTCTACTACGGCAACTCCGGTGCCGAGGCCATCGAGTGCGCCCTCAAACTGGCCCGCTACCACACCCGACGCCAGCACGTCATCGCCTTCTACGGTGCCTTTCACGGACGAACCATGGGTGCCCTCAGCCTCACTGCTTCCAAACCCCAGCAGAAGCGCCGCTTCGCACCCTTCGTCCCCGGCGTGACCCACGTTCGCTATCCCTACGCCTATCGCGGCTGCTCCGGCGGTCCGCAGGCCGAGGAGGCCTTCGCCCTCGGCTGCGCCCGTTTCATCGAAGAGAAGCTGTTCAAGACCGTCCTCGCCCCCGAGGAGGTCGCCGCCATCTTCGTCGAACCCATCCAGGGCGAAGGCGGTTACGTCGTCGCTCCCACCAATTTCATGCAGGAGCTG
>JAJZFR010000340.1 GCA_021805265.1 Acidobacteriota bacterium
ATTTGTACTCCACGCGAATGTGGACGTTCTCAAATTCCTGGTTGGTTGCAATGTAGCCTGCTTCAGCCGATCCATCGGTGATTTCATTACCCAGGATGTGTAGCATCCCGTCTTCGATCGTAACGATTTTCCGCTGCTCAGCAACGCCTTTGCCTGACTTCTGCAGCATCGTATACCAGCCACTCAGGTCGCGTCCGTTGAACAGAGAAATCCACCCGTCTGCGCCAGCCCGGGGAAGAGACGATGAGGAAGCCATTGTCTGCGCCAGACTCAGAGGTTGCAATAACAACGAACTTCCGACGATCGGTGCACCTGCGTGAATGAAGTCCCTGCGATTGATGATAGGCTCCTTCCTTCGTCTCAATCGATTGAGAGTCCAACACAACACCGCAGGATTGAGAGAACTACAGTTTTGGAGTGACCATGATCAGATCGAAATTCCGGCGGTGGAGAAGTGATGGCCAAAAGAACCCGCTCCATTCCGAAATTTCCACCTTGCCTCTCGGCTGCGAACGAATATACCACTTCTCAGCTGCGGAAAGACAGGATTTTCCCCGGAATTTACAGGCTTCGGAGCGTATTTGCTCTGAAACACGGAATATGTCTTGACCGGCAAGCGGCAGGGCGCGATTTGTGACAGAAGGGCTTTTCGACGATCAAGTTCATCTGTCCGGAAGCGCCATCCAACCAGCGTAAAAAATTACCGCCAGGCGCACAACTGGAACTCGCGCTCGTCTGGCAAAGCAGAGAAACTTTGGGGAAAGTCCTGAGAGGAACTCTCACTCTTTTCCAATTTCAAGAGGAGCCTGGGGGGTGTTGTTCTGGGGCTGGGTTCCTTTCTTTGTTGAGCGTAGCAGTCGTCGTGTTGGATGGAATGTGGGAATAGTGTTTTGTGCGATTTGCACATTTCCTCCAACTGTCGTCTCAGGCGACGCTGTGGAGTTGTTCGGCGAGAGCGGCGCGCGCTGTCTGGAGCCGTTTTGCTGCGTCCATATCGCTGATGGAGGCGGCGATTCGCTGAAGCGCTTCGACGGTCATACCGGGGCGCAGGTATTGGTTTGGCTGGGCGAGCGAGAGCAGCTTTTCGAGCGGGGTGAGCCAGTGCTTGTAGACGGTCTGTCTCCGGCCCTTGGGGTCGATGGTGGACACGGGCTGCGCCGAGGGGCGGTGGTAGACCTCGAACTCGCGCTTCAGGATGTGCCGTGTGGCCGGCCCGCACCCGCCCGGACTTCACATACCCTGCCACCAGCCGCGTGGTCTGCGCCCGGCTCAAACCCGTCATGCACTCCACACACCGGCGCAGCAGACCCCTGGCCCGACGCGTCTGCGTGGGGTACAGGTGATGGCACAGCAGACGTTCCACCCACCCGTAGATCTCCGCGCGCCCGTTGCCCTCGAACCGCACAAACTCCGAAGCCCGAAAAATGCTTCGATCTCCGACAAACCTAAGCTCTCACTGCCAAGCACACGGATCACAATCCTCAGCCTGCTCCAAAACACCCCTTCAGGCTCATCGCCTGTTGGACAAGGGTGGAAATTGACGAAACCGCCCTGAGCGGCGAAAATAAACAAGTAGCTGGATGTGGGCCTGTGGCGCAGCTGGGAGCGCGCTTCCATGGCATGGAAGAGGTCATCGGTTCGATCCCGATCAGGTCCACCAAGAAACCCTTCAAAATAAGCGATTTAGGCCGGTATACCCCTACCGGGTATCCCAATTTTTGGTAGCATTTGGTAGCAAATTCCGAAACTTTGCTACAAAGTAGCTGCCAAAGTGTCCTGCATCGCGACTGTCTTCGGAGCGCTCGTCGGACTTTTTTCGCCGCCAGTCGCTCCTTCGATTTCAGCGACGCCTGCGCTCGCTGATCTGCTGTCCATGCCTTCGCTCGCCGAGGAGCCGACCTGGCTCTCAGTTCGCTATGGATGGAGTTGACCGTTGCCTGCACGCTCTCAGGGATATCCTGCATGTAGACATCGATGGTGGTTGCGGTTGGGGAGTGCCGGAGCACACCCTGTACGTCCTTCACTGTGCCCTTCTTCTGAGCGAGCGTCGCAATCGTTCGCCGGATGACCTGAAACGTCAGCTTTGGCAGTCCCAGGTCTTTCGCCAGTTTGTGAAGCACCCGCTTGCGGTAGTTGTCCGTGTGCAGAAATCCCCCGGTTTGATTCGGGAAGATGAAGGCTTCAGGAGACGGATCGGGAGCCTTCTGTCTCCACGCTGCAAGTTGCTTCGCCAGGTCTTTCGGCAGATGCACCGTGGCGAGGCTTCTCTGAGTTTTGCCCCAGGGACGAATTTTGCCCTTGTAGACAGTCTCTGTGACGCTCATGGAGCAAGCGGCTTCGTTGAAGCACTTCCACCGGAGCCCAAACAACTCGCTGGGACGGAGTGCATTCGTCATGTCCAGTTCGAGCAGCAGGCGATCCCGGTCATCCAACTCGGACAGTGCCTTCCTCAACTGATCCCACGTCAAGGTCGTCTTATCCGTCTCGCGTAGCTGTGTTGGGACCTTCACCTTACGCGCGGGGTCTTTGGCGAGGAAATCCTGATCGGCGGCCTCGGCGAAGATGTCCCGCATGTATGCCCTCATCTGAAGCACTCTGTCTCTGGACCGGGTTTTGGCCAGTTTGTTGAGATGGACCTGCAACGAGAATTTGTCGAAGTTCTCCAGCGGGACACCCTCGAAATCATCGATGAGGTCTTGCTGGATCAGCATCGTCTTCACCTTTGCAGTTTCTTCTTTCCAACTCGCCTCCTTCAAAGGAAGGAAGCGATTGCGAACGAACCATCCGAAGGTGACAGAGCCATCGTTAACAGCTTTGCTGCCCAGAGACTGTCCGGTCAGTTTGGCGATCTCTCGTTCCAGCGATTCGCGCGCCTCATATTTCGTGAGCTGACTTTTGAGGCCAAGAACAATCGGGACGATAGTGCTCTTGTGGCCTGCCCCCATTTTCCGCATACCAAGAATACTCAACCAGCCGCAGCCGTAGCGGGGGGAAAGTGGGAAACGCCATGGGCGTTTTCCAAGCAGGCGCAGCCTGCGTCTTTTCCACCGCTTGCTTTTGCGGCGAACTCCGATGGCGTCATGTAGTTCAGGCTGCTGTGTGGCCTCCGTTCGTTGTAATCGTTGCGCCAGGTAGCGATGATCCGCCTGGCCTCGAACAGGTTCTGGAACCAGCTGACGCGCAGGCACTCCTCGCGCAGCTTGCTGTTGAAACTCTCCACGTAGGCGTTCTGCGTGGGCTTGCCAGGCTGGATGTGCACCAGATCAATCTTCCGATCCAGCGCCCAGGCCAGGAAATGCCGACTGGTCAGCTCCGGGCCGTTGTCGCAGCGAATCGCTCCCGGCAGGCCGCGCTCGGCGATGATCTGCTCAAGCACACGCGTAACGCGCAGACCGGCGAAGCTGGTGTCCACTTCCATGGCCAGGCTCTCGCGCGTGTAGGCATCGATGACGTTCAACACGCGGATCGAGCGGCCTGAAGCCACCGCGTCATGCACGAAATCGAGCGCCCACT
>JAJZFR010000195.1 GCA_021805265.1 Acidobacteriota bacterium
CCAAGCTCGAAGATGCGGGGCGTCGGATCGCCCAGCCAGTGATATTCGATCAGGTCTTCGGTCACGATGTAGGCGGGCAGCACCGCAGTGCCCGAGCCAGGAGTCCCTGTGTAACTCAGGCTCCAGTCCGGAATCAGCGGCAGGTCACCGGCCTGCGTAGACAGCATCTTCACCCGAACGCCGCCGGTGATGTTCTCCGTGTTCAACACCACGTTGAACTCTGTCTTCATCTCCCGGTCGATCAGATCCAGCAACACCGGGTTGGCATAGATCGCGGTAGGACGCACACGGTAGCCGGAATTGGCCACCATCTGCGCAACCGTTCCCTTCAGCCCGTCCACGATCGACGAGGTGGTCGAGATGGTGGTGGTATTGCCGCCCGAGACGATCTGCGCGGTCGCGCCCATGTACTGTGTGGTTGTCGGAGCCGTCAGGCTGGTATCGTTGCCATTCCACAGTGCCACATCGTGCGCCACCATCAGGCCGCTCACGGTGTCGGCAAGGTCTTTCGCCTGGAGATACGCGAACTGCTGCTGCTGATTGCCCAGTTCGACATCGAACAGGTTGTAGTTCATCTGTGCCACCAGAGCCTTCAGGGGCACTGCCCGCTCGACTCGCGTCGGGCTGACCACAGTGGGGGTGATGGCGCGGGGGTTCACAAACGCCGAAGTCCCCGCATTCGGAATCGCCGTCTCCTCGAAGTACCTCGACGGATGACCCGTCGCCGGAACCTGCTTGATGCGCTGACCGAACGGGCTGGATCGACGGCAGATATCAAATATCTCCGTCTGATACATGGGAACTTCAATCGCTCCAGGTCCGATGTAATCGGCTGCCGCATGGATATCCGCAAAACTAATGTTCATAGGCTCTTTCCGCCCTTACTCCCGGGCCAGGGTTAGTTGCGGCAAAGGCTTCTCCGACTCGGCCATAACCAAGAGGCCGAACCAGAAAAGCCTTTGCTGCAATCTCGAAAATTCTTCGCTGTCCAACGAATGTTCAACCGGCACAGCCAGCTCCGCTAACTTGTGAACCGGCTCACTCGCCAGTTCAGGCCATGGCCCCCGCGCGACGCAACTGACTCTTCACCGCGATGCGCTGCTCCAGGCTCAGCCCGTTCAGCGCGGCGTCCAGTGACCGAACATCCACCGCCCGATCGCCGATTCCGTGTTTGGCCAGCATCTCCGCCGTCGAAGCGGGCAGCGTCCGACGCAGCGAATGCAGCGCCTTGGGAAACTCGGTGCCTCGTGCCCCCGAAGCCGCAACCGATGCCGCTCCGGCGCGCAACTGCTCGATCTCGCGCTCCGCCGCAGCCAGTCGATCCGCCAGTTCCTCTTCGCGACGGCTTGTCTCCACCGTCGCCGAGATGCGCTCCACCTCGCCGCTCAAAAGGCGCTGTCGCTCCTCCAGCCCGCTCAGTGTTCGCTCCAGCGTCGAGGCCGCAGACTCCAGCCGCTCCACCAACTCCATTGCTACCTTGTCCATAACTGCTCCTTCCTTTCTGTTTCTTTCCTTCCACCGAAGCGCCGACCGGCTAACTCGCCAGGCAGCTAACTCGCCAGCCGAAAACTCGTCCCTAAGTATGCAGCCTTGTCCCGCAGCAGGATCGCCGCCCCGGTAAAGGTAGCCCGCGTCAGTCGCCACACCTCCGCCCGCATATCCGCCACCTGCGCATCTGCAAGTTCGTAGCTCATTCCCATCGACCGCGGTGCCGATGCCCGAATCGCCTCCGCTGCCTCGGGAAAATCCCGCGCATACAGATACCCGCTTACCGTCAGCCGACGTCCCACCACGTCCGCGTCCGTGATCAGCCCGATCTTGCGCTTGGCATCGTGCCCATCCCAGCCCGGACGATAATCCACCGCCATTCCCAGCAGCGACGGCAACGCCGCCTCCGCCGCCGACCGAGTCAGTATCACCCGGTGGCCGCGCGCTCCCGCCGGAGCCTTGTCACTGGCCGTATCGACCAGCGTCAATATCCCCTCGAAGGGCAGCCGGTTGGGATGCCCCTTCACATGTGGAATCTTTACCGACATCGCTTCCAATCGCATCCTGTCTCCCCGCTCCTGTCCTTGTCGTTATCGCCGCTATCCCTCTTCTGTCGCCTCGCGTTCCTCGCCTGCCGCCTCCTCGCCCATTGCCGCCAGCGGAGCCGCGCCATGCGTATCGAGCGGCCCCAGACCGCGCATCGCTCTCACCTCGTTCACCGTCAACACCCCGGCCTGCAACAACTGCACCTGCATCGCCAATTCGGTATCGGCGTCCTGCGCGCTCAGGTCATTGAAGACGAATTCGAACTCCCGCCAGCCGATGCACTTGGCAAAGAGATCCCGCGTCAGGTGCTCCTCGATCCGCTTGGCCAGCGGGGCAATCGCCGAGCGAAACGCCTCGTCGGTCAACTCCGCCGCAGTCGAGCGGTTTACGTCGCCCTCAAGACCCAGCAGCAGGGGCGGCAACCCGAAGGCATTCGCGATCAGGCGGATCAGAAAGCTCTGCCACTCCAAACGCATATCCGCGTCCGTGCCCTGGGCAAACCGAAGCACCTCCGGCTTCTGGGGCGTCGAGATCAGAGGCACCCGCCCCGTCCCTTCAATCTCGTCCTGCCACCACCGGATCACCCTCTCATGCTGCGCTGGCGTCGATTCATTCAGCCACAGCGCATACTGCACCACCGTGTTGGCCGCCAGCTTTCCGGCGAATCGGTGCGCGCTGAGAAACTCGTTCACCGTCTCGAACGCTACCTCCAGCGGCCCCAGGCCAAACGGCGTAAAGCTCCTCGGGTTGGTCCGCAGATAGATCAACTGGTCATCCCGCAGCGCAATCTCGGAATCCGGCCCCTGACCGAGCGGCGTCTGCGAGTAGCGCGGCGTCGATTCTCCGCCATCCCACTTCGCATTCACGCGGATGGTCGATCCATCCACTGACCACAGCATCGCTGGCCGCTCCGGGTCGCCCGTCAGTTCCATCTCGATCGCCCCGTAACCGCCCGTCAGCGCGTCCTCGATCACCTGCTCCAGCAGCGAACGAAAGCTGTCCGACTCGTTCGGCTCCTCAAGTACCCGTCGCAGCGCCCGCAACTTCCGCCGCGCGTAGCCTACCTCACTCGAATCCACCCCGCGACGCACCCGCACCTGCCAGTCCATGGCCACGATCCGGTCCTTGATCACGTTGATCGCCCGCCGCACCACCGGCGTCTCGGCAAACCGCCGCAGGTTCATCTGAGTCGGCTTGGGAATCCCCGCAATGGCCCCGGTTCCATAGCCATACGGGGTCAGAATCGTCGGCATCGCCAGCGTCTTCCGCCGCACCAGCTCTGCGCCCGCCGCATCCAGCTTCGCGTCAACCTCGCCACCCGCCGTGCCGCTCTTCCAGCCATCCCAGATCGCTCGCAATTGCTCCGTTACCTTCACGCTCATCCCCCCTCAGCCGCTCGTGTACCCTGCCAACTCGGTGAACCGACAAACTCCGTCGCCCAAAACAAAAAGGCACAGCCCCGAAGGACCATGCCTGCT
>JAJZFR010000186.1 GCA_021805265.1 Acidobacteriota bacterium
CAAACGCACATCGCCCACATCCCGATGCACATTCCCCGCCACCATCCCGAGCATCCCCGGAACCAGCGACGGACGCATCACGCCAGCCTCTTCGCTCAGCGGATTGCCCAGCCGAACCACCTGCGCCGGCTGCGGCGCGAACAGCTCCGCCTCGGCCGCCGAACAGAACGTACTCGAAATCGCCTCATGCAGCCCAGCCGCGCGCAGCCTCCAGCGCACCGCAGCCTCGCTCGCTGCCTCTGGCAACGCCTCTACCGCACCCGCAAACGCGGGCAGCGTATTGGCAAACCGGTTATAGCCATACACCCGCGCAACCTCTTCGATCAGGTCGATCTCGCGCTCGAGATCCAGCCGCCAGCTCGGCAGCGTCACCTGCCACGCGGCCTCCCCGGAAAGTGTCAATCCGCACCCCAGCCCGCTCAGCACAGCTTCCACCGTCGCCGCCGTAATCCCCTCCGGCTCGACCGTCTTGCCCAGCAGTCGGTGCACCTCGCTCAGAGCCAGCGTGATCGGCTTGCGCTGCGCGGTGCGCGCCGCGATTGCCGCAACCTGGACATCCACCAGCTCGCCCTCCGCATAACCGCCATTCTCCAGCAGAAAGGCCGTCACGATCGCCGAAGCAAGCGGTGCCGCGTTGAAGTCCGCCCCGCGTTCAAACCGATGGGAAGCGTCCGTGTGCAGTCCGTGACGGCGCGCCGTCCGCCGCACTGCCACCGGATCGAACCACGCCGCTTCCACCAGAACGTTGGTGGTAGCCGGGGTAATCATCGTCTCCCACCCGCCCATCACCCCAGCCAGCCCCAGCGGCTTCGCATCGTCGGCCACAATCAGGTCTTCAACATCGAGCGTCCGCTCGACTCCATCGAGCGTCTTCAGCATCTCGCCTCGCCGCGCCCGACGGACCACAATTCCGCCTTCGATCTTGTCCAGGTCAAAGGCATGGGTCGGCTGGCCCATCGCCAGCCAGGCAAAGTTCGACGCATCGACAGCATTCGAAATCTGCTTCTGTTCGAGCAGGCGAAACATGCGAGCGGCAAACCCGCTCATCGGGCCATTCACAGCCGCAGTCGGCCCAATCTTCACCTCGCGCAGCACCCGCGCTGTAAAGCGCCCACAGGCATCCTCCGCCTCGATGCGCACGCAAAACGGAACACTCCCCGGCCGCGAAGCAGGCAGCGGCGCCGACCCCGGCGGAAGCGTCAACCCATAGATCGTCGCCGCCTCCCGCGCCACCCCGTAGTGGTTCATCGCATCCACCCGGTTGGTCGTAATGTCCATTTCAAACAGCGAGCCATTGCCCGCGCCCAGATCATGGATGCCTTCCACCGCAATCCCGCGCAGCGTCAGGTCTTCGCCCAGTTGCGCGTCCTCGACCGCAAGTTCCGGAAGCAGTGCGCGTAGCCAGTTACTAAGTATCTTCATAAATCCCTCTAAACAAGTCAGCCCGCACAGCGCATCCGCGAGTTGGCAGTTCGCGGAAAAATAAGTTGCGAATCAATCCCCGTTCAGCGCTCCTAAAAGGCCGTTGATCAATTTGGCGACTTCCGTTGCCAGGGAAATCAGGAATTCAGTCGAGTTATCGTCAATGAACTTCAAGCTGTTGGCAAGCTCAGTCTGTGTTTGTAACTCGTAAAGCGATCCCCGAGCCATCCCCAGAAAATTGCGCAGTTGCGGGTCCGTTAACCGTCCGTGTCCCTCGGCAATGTTGCTTGCAATGGAGACCGCCGATCTTCTCATTTGCATCCACAATCCAAAGGTCTCGGATCGGGGGAATTCTTCTGTTCGCTCGTAGACCTCTCGCGCAAGCACCATGGACTTCTGCCAGACAATCAAATCACGATAATGCCTGGTCCTGCCCATACCCAAAAACCTCCCGCTAACCCGCTAACAAGCTAGCCCGCTAATCAGCTAACCAGCCAACCCGCTAACTTGCTAACTCGCTAACCCGCTAACCCGCTACCTCCCCCAAACCCCTCCAGAAACCGCATATCCCCCGAGTAAAACTGCCCAATCTCGCTCACCCCGTACTTCATCATCGCGATCCGCTCCACGCCCATGCCAAAGGCAAAGCCGCTGATCTTCCGCGCGTCGTAGCCGGGCTGTTTTTCCGCTGCAAAGCCAAACACCGCCGGGTCCACCATCCCGCAGCCCAGCAGCTCGATCCATCCCGACTGCTTGCACCGCCGGCAGCCCTTGCCCACGCAGAAGATACACGAAATCTGCACATCCGCGCTCGGCTCCGTGAACGGAAAAAACGACGGGAAAAACCGCGTCTTCACGCTCGATCCAAACAGCGCCTTCATCGCGTGATCGAGCGTGCCTTTCAGGTCGCTGAAGGTGATGTTCGCGTCCACGCACAGCCCCTCCACCTGGTGAAACACAGGAGAGTGCGTCGCGTCCGCAGCGTCGTTGCGATGCACCTTGCCGGGGATCACAATCCGCACCGGCGGCCCCACGCGCTCCATCGTCCTCATCTGTACCGGCGAGGTATGCGTCCGCAGCAGCAGCCTGTCTCGCAGGCTTCGCCGCTCCTGCCCGGCAATCACCAGCGTGTCCTGGGTATCGCGCGCCGGATGTCCCGGTGGAAAGTTCATGCTCTCGAAGTTGTAATAATCGGTCTCGACCTCCGGCCCCACGCCCACCGAATAACCCAGTCCCGCAAAGATCGCGATCAGCTCGTTCATCGTCCGAGTGATCGGATGCTCGGCTCCGGTCAGCCGCTGCGTACCCGGCAGCGTCACGTCCAGCCGCTCGCCGCGCAGTGCTTCATCGCTCCAGCGGGTCTCCTGGCCACGCGTCGCCGCCGCTTCCAACAAGCCTTCCACCAGCGTCTTCAGCGCGTTGAACCGCTGCCCCAGCGCTCGTTTCTCGTCCGCTGACTTCAGCCACGCTTCGGAAACCTGCTTCAGCCGACCCTGCCTGCGGCCCAGCCACTCCAGGCGAAACTCCTCGATAGCCTCAGCCGACGCGAGCGAAGCTGCGCCAGCGCGCGCCTCCGCCTCGAGCCGGGCAAACTCCTGATCCACATTGGTCCCCACGTTATTGGCCCCGTCGTTCGTCATCATGCGCAACCGTCAGAATAAACCACCGCAGCCCTGAGTCCCAGCTATCCCTGCCCAGCTTTCCCGCCGCCACAGGCACCGGGCTTACAGGCACCACGCCACAATCGTCTCCCCGCCAACCGCCCGCTCGCAGCCCGCGCTCGCCACAGCCGCCAGCAGCCGCGCCTCCTCGTCCAGGGGAGGATGCATCTCCGCCGCCACAATCTCCGCCTCGCTTGCCTCGGTGAAACACAACTCGCACACCGCAAAGCCCTCTTCTTCGTCTTGCTCAACGCCCTGGCGCACCGGAGGACCAAACACGCGACAGGTCATCGGTCGCGCTTCGTACAGATCACACAAGCCCGTCTGCGGATCGAGCACGGGGCACGCAGCCTCATTGGCAAACTCCTCGAACTCCTCGGCGCGCTCCGGGTCGAGCAGCCCGGTTGACGCGTCGCCCGGAAACCCGCTCCCAAATTCAAGCCGATACTTCGCCGCACGAGAGCGAATTTCCGCCCCAACTGCGGGTTGCTTTTCCTCGAGCGCGCTCAGCCCGGCCCGCAGCCGCAGCGCGTCCAGCGCGCTGATCCTGAACGCCCCATGGCAACACGCGTTGCAGCCCGCCCGACACGCCAGATGCGCGCCGCCGCGCCGCGCCGCATCGGCAAACGCGCCGTCCGTGTGCTCCCGCAGCAGCCCATCGGCCGCCAGTATCGAAAACAGGCTCGCCTCATCCAACTCAGCCACCCGCAACCGGACTCCACCCCAGCGTCAGCACGGTAATGTCGTCCTCCTGGCCAAACGTCGCCGCAGCCTGCGCAATCGCCGCTGCGGAGAGGCTCAGCAGCGGTCGCGCGCCCTCGAAGCCGAGCAGTTCGCCCGCGCCATTCCGCGCCTCGAAAACTCCATCGGACAGGAACACCAGCCGGTCGTCCGGCGACAACTGCAGCGTCTGATTTTCATACTCCGCTCGCCCAAAAATACCCAGCGGCAGCGCTCCCGGCAGCTCGATCTCGGCCTCGTTCCGGTATGGCCCCGGATGGCCCGCGCTGGCCAGCGTCATCCTCCCGCCCGCCTCGATCAAACACACCAGGCACGTCGCGCAACTGCCGCTGCGGTTGCCCATCATGCACTGGTTCAGGCCGGCCAGCATCGAAGCCGGATCCGTCGCGATTGCCGACTGCGCCCGCGCCGCGCCCACCAGCAGAGCTACCACCATCGACGCAGGCAATCCCTTGCCCGATACATCCCCCAGAATCAGCAACAGCCCACCGCGTTCGGTCGGCAACACCTGAAAAAAATCCCCGCCCACCATCTCCGCCGGTCGATACGAGCACTCGAGCCGAAACCCGGGAACCTGCGGAATCGCCTCAGGCAACAGAATCCGCTGCACCTGTTGCGTCGCCTCGAGCGAAGCCACCATCCGGTCCTCTCGTCGCCGCGCCCCCGTGAAGCGCAGAATCAGGAATCCCAGCATCGACAGCAGGAAAAGAATCCGCGCCAGAATAAACGCGTGCATGTGGATATTCGCCACAATAAACGGATACTCGAAAAAGTAGGGATTCACCGGCAACCTGAATTGCCACAGCGCCAACACCACGTTGTCGGCGATATAAAGCCCCTCCACCAGAAAGATCGGCAACAGCAACAGCCGCGCCGTAGCGTCGCGACCGAGACTGCCCACGATCAGTCGCCACAGCAGCCACAGCGCACCGGGAAGCATCAACCCCACCCCGATCAGCGAGGAGACAGGCACCGAAACCCACCTCACCCAGTACAAGGGAACGCTCAACGGACTCAGCGCGGCCAGCGCCAGCAACAGCTTCCACCCCCACGTCTTCGGCAGGTCAAGGACACGACGCAGAAACAGCAGCATCGCCACCTGGCTCACCGCGATCAGCGTTCCATCCACCAGGTCCCACAACGGCAACAGTTGCCACACCCGCACCAGCCACAGCGAAAGCGCCGCATCCGCTCCCAGCGACAACGGAATCAGACTGAACCAGAGATACTCCCGTTCTCTCGGACGAAAGAATGAAAGGCCCAGGATGTTGATCCCGATCACCCCCGCGAGAATGGCAAAGCTGAACGCATCCACATAGACCATGGTTTCGTCGGCTTCGTGCCGTTGAAAATCCTCTGCGATGGTCGTCGCCGAGCCGATTCGAGCACCACTCTGTTGCGGTCCGCCGCCGTAATAGTCCACCCCTACCCCGGAGTGCCACACCCGCAGCGCAATCTGATAGGTATGCGGCGCAGCGACAGAGCCAGTCGTCGCCCGCGGAAGCGCATATTGGCTGGGGTAAACATTGATTCGCAGCATCGCAAACACGCGCGGTGCCAGGCTCCCCGCCGTTCCCACCAGCTTCCCATCCACGTACACCTGACACGCCGTGGCAATCGAGGGCAGCTCCAGCGCCATGGCCTCGCTCGCATCCGGCACGGATACCGAAAATCGATACCACGCATATCCGCTCAGGCTGTGATAGCCCTGCTCGTTCCACGGCCGGTCGCTGCGCAGCAAAGTCCACTTCGAGTCATCGAAATCGCTCCTCGCCCAGCCCAGCCGCCCATCCCCATCATCCCCCGGATGAAATCGCCAATCACCATCCAGCGAGGCTATCGGCAGTCGATCCGAATCGAAATCAAACCGCGCCCTGCCGCCGGTCGCCCCCGCGCCAGGAACCGGCAGACAGAACAACACAACCGCTATGCCAATGAGAATGCGTGGAATCAGGCGCATGACGAGCCAGAACCTTCCTGTGCATAAAAAATTCCCGAGAACTGGCATGATGCTAACCCACACCGCCGGCTTTGTCGCTCCCTCTGCCCATGAGAGCATCGGCGCTGATCTTCTCCATCCCGCGCCAAACCGCGCCTCGTCACCAGGCCGCCCTACACCCTCTGCGGCGAGCTGGAAATTTCGCCCACTCGCGCGCTCCCGGTATCCTCGACTCCCGCTTCCAGATCCCCGTGATACACCCGCACCTGGTTGCGCCCGCCCCGCTTCGCGGCATAGAGCGCAATGTCCGCCTCCTGAAACAGCGTATCGAGCGCGAGAGCGCTCCGCTCGCCCGACAGGGAAACGCCAAAGCTCGCCGTGATCGAAACCTGTTTTCCCCGCACCTGGAATCGGTGTCCTTCGAGCGTCTCCCGCAAACGCTCCACTAACTCCGTCGCACCGTCGGATCGCGTGTTGGGCAGCAGAAAGATGAACTCTTCCCCTCCCAGCCGCGCTACCGTGTCACACTCCCGCAACGTTCGCTGAAACAGCTCTGCCACGCCGCAAAGTGCCGTGTCGCCCGCTGCATGGCCATGCGCGTCGTTCAGCCACTTGAAGTGGTCAATATCCGCCAGCACAATCGCAAACTCTTTCCCGTACCGCGCCGCGCGCGCAACCTCCGCCGCGCAAACAGCCTCGAATCCACGCCGGTTCATCAGGCCCGTCAGCGGATCCTCGAGCGCCGCCCGTCGCAGATCCCCGTTCAGCCGCAGATTTGTCATCCAGATAAACGCCAGCGGCAGCACCGATGCCGACACCACATACACCACACCGCTAGCCATCTCGAGCGTCGGCGCTGCCCGGAAAGGCATCCTTCCGGTCGCCACATACACCCCCACCCGACCATATTCAACGCCCGCGTAAACCGCGTAGAAACCGGCCATCATCCAGCGCGGCCAACGCGTATCCCGGTCGCGAGTACTCGCCAGCAGCCAGGCGCTCTGCGTGGTCTGGATCGCCAGAAAAAAATCCTGCACCGTCGCGCTCCGGTCAAGATGAGGAATGTCGAAGCCCGATAGAAATACCGGCAACTCCGCCACCAGCATCCCTAGCGAAACCCAGCCAAGTGCCAGACCGCGCCGGAAAAAAAGCGCCAGACCAATATAAAAACAGGTGTACCCCACCAGCGGGCACGCGAACCCCAGACCCATCGAACCCATCGATGCCCAATGCGGCAGGAACGGCTCCAGGAACTGCAAAACCCCCGCGCACAACCCCGCCGTATACCCATACGCCAGCCAGCGAAGACTGCGGTTCCCACGTTCGCTCAGGGCCATCCCGGCGAACACGACCGCAAAACAGATCAACTGCACATTCTGGATGAAGACAATCGCGCCGGTCAGCATGTCATAATCCCAGCGGCTGGGGAGGCCGGATCAAAGTGCCACCATCCTAACAGGTCGCCGCTCGGCTCGCTCGCCGCACACAGCGCCGACAGTCGAAACGTATTCCAGCCGCCCGATTCCAGCCACCACCAGCCATCAATTGCTCGCGCCCGACACCGGCCCGGAAACGAGACTCGAAACCAAACCCGACACAAGCCCCCGGCACGCGACCTGACACGCGTCTTGGCACGCGTCTTGACACGCTGCTTTCGAACCCTGTAAAAGTTCTAAGTCCATCGATACGGCTTCGACTCCGTATCAAGGTAATACGTTTGCCTAAGGGTAATACGTTAGCAAGGGCAATGCGTTTGCCAAATGTAATACGTTTGCCAAAGGTAATACATTTACCCAGGGAGCTTCCCGTGAATCGACGCAAATTTCTCCAGTCCTCCAGCCTGACCCTCGGTGCCGGCTCGCTCTCCACTCTCATTCCCTCCGTCCTGCGCGCCCAGCCCAACCCCCAGGCTCACGCCGCCGCAAAGTTCCCCGAAGGCTTCCTCTGGGGATCCGCCACCGCCGCCTATCAGGTCGAGGGCGCAGTCCACGAGGGCGGACGCGGCCCCTCTGTCTGGGACACCTTTGCCCATACCCCCGGCAAGACCGCTCACGGAGACACCGGCGACGTCGCCGACGACTTCTACCACCTCTACCCGCAGGACATCGCGCTCATGAAGCATCTCGGCGTCAAGACCTTCCGCTTCTCCGTCGCCTGGACGCGCATCTTCCCCACCGGCTCCGGCGCGCCAAACCAGCAGGGCATCGACTTCTACAAAAAGCTCATCGACGCGCTCCTCGCCGCCGGCATCGAACCCTACTGCACGCTCTTCCACTGGGACCTTCCCCAGGCACTTCAGGACAAAGGCGGCTGGGAGAACCGCGACACCGCCAGGCTCTTCGCCGATTACTCCGGCTTCACCGCCGGCGCGCTCTCCGACCGATGCAAACACTTCATGACCATCAACGAAATGCGCTCCTTCACTGAGCTTGGCTACGGCAACGGCATGCACGCCCCCGGCCTCCAGGTGGGCACCCGGCGGCTCGCCCAGCTCAATCACTACGTCGTCCTTGCCCACGGCCTCGCCGTCCAGGCCATTCGCGCCCATGCCGCTCCCGGCACCCGCGTCGGCCTCGCCGACAACGTCGTCGCTGCCACCCCGGTCATCGAGACCCCCGAACACATCGAGGCCGCGCGGCGAGCGATCCGCGAAGAAAACGCCATGTATATGACCGTCATTCAGGAGGGCCGCTACACCGATCTCTACCTCAAGCGACTCGGTGCCGATGCACCCAGATTTACCTCCGAAGAGCTTGCCATCATCCACAGCCCGCTCGACTTTGTCGGCATCAATCTCTACACCCCCACTTACGTCCGCGCCGATAGCTCCAAAAGCTCCGAAAGCGGCTACGCCCTCGTCCAGCAGCCTGCCTCCTATCCCCACATGCTGAGCCCCTGGCTCACCATCGGCCCCGAGGCGCTCTACTGGGCACCCAGGCTCGTCGCCGAGGTCTGGAAGGTGAAGGAAATCTACATCACCGAAAACGGTGCCTCGTCCACCGACGCGCCTGCCCCCGATGGACACATCTACGACACCGACCGCGTCATGTACCTGCGCAACTACCTCACGCAGCTCCATCGCGCTGTCTCCGAGGGCGTTCCCGTCAAGGGCTACTTTCTCTGGAGCCTGCTCGACAACTTCGAGTGGGCCGATGGCTACGGGAAGCGTTTCGGCATCGTCTATGTTGACTTCGCCACCCAGAAACGCATCCCCAAATTGAGCGCCGCCTTCTACCGACAGGTCATCGCATCGAACGAAGTCAAATAGATGGCCCGGCAAAGGCCCGTCGCAGCTTCTATCATCGGCTGCATGGGCAGAATGGCTGCAAAGAGAGAAAGAGGTTTGCCGTGAAACGATACCCGCTACGTTGCCTCTGGGTGGTTCCACTGCTGGCCCTCGCCGCCGTAGCCCACTCCGCCTGCGCCCAATCCTCGCCCGACTACCAACCAGATTTCCAACAGCATTCGCCCCAGCTTGTCTGGATCGACACCGACATCGGCGACGACATCGACGATGCCTTCGCCCTCGCCCTGCTCCTCCAAAGCCCCGAGGTCAGGATCCTCGGCATCTCCACCGCCTTCGGAGACACCGAGACCCGCGCCCGTCTTCTGGATCGCTTTCTCGCCCAGGCGGGCGACAGGTCGGTGCCCGTTGCCGCCGGTCTGCCCACGCTCACCCCCAATGTGCTCACCCAGCGCGCCTACGCCGAGGGCGTCCCTGCCAGATCCCACCCCGACGCCGTTGCCGCGCTCCTCGCCGCCATCCGCGCCTATCCCGGACAAGTCACCCTCCTCGCCATCGGACCACTCTTCAACGTCGCCGCCGCCAGCCAGCGCAGCCCGGAGACCTTCCGCAAGCTCCGGCGAATCGTCCTCATGGGCGGCTCCATCCGGTACGGCTACAACGCGCCCTCCGGCAAACCCACGCCGCCGGATCCCGAATGGAACATCCTTCAGGACCCCGCCGGCGCGCAGCAGGTCTTCGCGGCTGGCGTACCCATCTTCCTCCTGCCGCTTGATTCCACCCAGATTCCCCTCGAAGCCGCGCCGCGCGCGCAGCTCTTCGCCGCTGCCACTCCGCTCACCGACCAGTTGAAACTCCTTTACTCCGAGTGGGTCGCTCACTCCTCGAACCACTCCCCCACGCCCACCCTTTTCGACGTCCTCGCCGCCGCCTGGATTCTCCAGCCCGAACTGTGCCCCATGCGGTCCATGCGCCTCACCGTCACCCCCGAGGGCCTAACCCAGCCCACCCCCGGACCGCCCAACGCCCACGTCTGTCTCCGCTCCTACCCCGCCGAGTTCCTCCAACTGGCCATCCCCCGCATCGAAAACACCCGCAAAATCCGCTGAACCAACCCGAACAGCTCGGAAATCCTCAAAACAGCAGCCGGGAGCCAGCCCCCGAAAGAGATCCGGCGAAACTGAAGATTCACCCAGCCCCCGGCAAAAATCCGCGGGCAACCCTGAGGCAATCCGGGCAAAATCCTCGCCAAATCCATTGACCTCATCCGAACTTCCTGCTACATTAAAAAGGTTCGACAAGAACGGGTTCGTGCGCGTGTTCTGGCTGGTTTCTCTTAAGCCGCTGGCTGCCACACGAATTCGTCGTCCGGCTCGGGTGCGATTTTAGCCTCTGTCGGAACGGGCGGGGCGGCTTTTTCGATAGCTTCTCCGGCTCGTCACCAACCCCGGTAGCCTTGTTTGTTCCGGTTGTTCGCTTGCTTCTTGTGCAGGCTTGGTTGGCAGATTTTTCGCTACGGTGCCTGCGACACCCTCCACCTTGGAGGATTATGCGGGCCGAAACTCAGGATACGGAGCTGGCCTTTCGGGGTTTTCCCCAAAAGCGCGCGGTCACCGTCCGGGTTTTCGTCTGACGATTGGGTACGATGCAGACGCGGGGCAGCAGAACATGGCTTCCGTGCGCTTGCGCTCTTTTATCGAGCGCCGGCCGGGAGCGGGTCCGCTGCGCGTGGGTGCGATTTTCGGGTTTGTCCGGTTTTTGCGGTACGGGTTTTGCGGTAAGGAGCAACGGTTTGCCTACATTCAGTCAATTGGTTCGCAAGGGGCGCACGGCCCCACGGTACAAGACAGCTTCGCCGGCCCTGCAGGCCTGCCCGCAGCGGCGCGGCGTCTGCACCCGCGTCTACACCCAGACCCCCAAGAAGCCGAACTCGGCCCTGCGCAAGGTTGCGCGTGTGCGCCTGACCAACGGGATCGAGGTCACCACCTACATCCCCGGCATCGGCCACAACCTCCAGGAGCACTCGATCGTGCTCATCCGTGGTGGCCGCGTCAAGGATCTGCCCGGTGTGCGTTATCACGTCGTGCGCGGCACGCTCGACTCGGTCGGCGTCGCCAACCGCAAACAGAGCCGGTCCAAGTACGGTGCCAAGCGCGGCAAGGGCGGCGCGGCTCCGGCGGGCAAGGGCAAGAAATAGTTCCCGTCGTCCTCAGCGGCGCGGGGTGAAATCGCAGGGTTCGGGCTGGTCCGGTCGGGTCAGCCCATAGGAATCCGAAAAGAATCCGAGAAGGAATCAGAAGACGATGCCAAGAAAAGGTCACATTGCCAAGCGGGAAGTAGCGCCAGACCCGGTCTACGGTTCGACGCTGGTCACCAAGTTCGTCAATTCGCTCATGTGGGGCGGTAAGAAATCGACGGCCCAGGGTATCTTCTATACCGCGATGACCAACCTCGAGTCGCGCGGCGGCGACGAAGCGCTCAAGCTCTTCAAGCGCGCCGTCGAAAACTGCAAGCCGCTGCTCGAGGTCAAGTCGCGGCGCGTTGGCGGGGCCAACTATCAGGTGCCCATCGAGGTCAACACCGAGCGCCGCACCTCGCTCGCCATTCGCTGGCTGATTACCTACGGGCGCGCCCGCGGCGAAAAGGGCATGATCGACAAGCTGACCAATGAGCTGCTCGATGCGGCCAACGGTCGCGGAGCGGCCATGAAGAAGAAGGAAGATGTTCATCGCATGGCCGAGGCCAACAAGGCATTTGCGCATTATCGCTGGTAGTACGGGGTACGGCGCGCCGGTAGTACGGGGTGCCGGCAGCTTCCGGGATTTTTCCGGATGAAATTGGATTTCGAGCGGCCCGCCTGGCCAGAATTGCTTTGGCCGGTATGGGTTTAGCCGCTCGGGTGAGATCAAAAAAACCGCGAACCGTGGGGTTCGCAAGGAAGAGAAATTCGTGGCTCGCACAGTACCTCTCAATCGTTGCCGGAACATCGGAATCATGGCGCACATTGACGCCGGAAAGACGACTGCGACCGAACGCATCCTCTTCTATACGGGCATCACGCACCGTATCGGCGAGGTGCACGAAGGCACCGCGACCATGGACTACATGGAGCAGGAGCAGGAGCGCGGCATCACCATCACCTCCGCCGCCACCACCTGCACCTGGAACAACATCCGCATCAACATCATCGATACCCCCGGCCACGTCGATTTCACCGCCGAGGTCGAGCGTTCCCTCCGTGTGCTCGACGGCGCGGTTGCCGTCTTCGACTCTGTCTCCGGCGTCCAGCCGCAGACGGAAACCGTCTGGCGTCAGGGCGACAAGTATCGCGTTCCGCGCATCTGTTTTGTCAACAAGATGGACAAGAACGGTGCCGACTTCGAGCTGGTGCTCGAGTCCATCCGCAAGCGCCTCGGCGCGCGTCCCGTAGCCATTCAGATTCCCATCGGAGCCGAGGCCGGCTTCAAGGGCGTCATCGACCTCATGGAGATGCGCGCCATTGTCTGGCACGACGAGACCATGGGCGCCAAGTATTCGGTCGAGGAGATTCCCGCCGCTCTGCTCAAGAAGGCAGAAGCCTTCCGTATGCAGTTGGTCGAGCTGGTGGCCGAGTCCGACGATGAAATCCTCGTCCAGTTCCTCGACGGCGAGATGCCGACTGCGGCGCAGCTCAAGGCCGGCCTGCGCAAGGCTACGCTCGAGCTGAAGCTCTTCCCGGTTCTCTGCGGCTCGGCTTTCAAGAACAAGGGCGTCCAGACGCTGCTCGACGCGGTGGTCGATTACCTGCCCAGCCCGCTCGACATTCCTCCCATCGAGGGCCTCAACCCGGCCAATACCGCCGAGACCTTCGTTCGCCACTCCGACGACAGCGAGCCGTTCTCGGCTCTCGGCTTCAAGCTCATCAACGATCCCTTCGGCAAGCTGGGCTTCATCCGCGTCTACTCCGGTGTGCTTCGCACCGGCGACACGGTGCTCAACCCGCGCACCGGCAAGACCGAGCGCGTCGGCCGTCTGGTCAAGATGCATGCCAACAAGCGCGAGGACATCACCGAGATCATGGCGGGCGACATCTGCGCCTGCGTCGGCATGAAGGAGCTGAAGACCGGCGACACGCTCTGCGCCCCGACCGCACCCATTGCCCTCTCTGCCATCACCTTCCCGGAGCCGGTCATCTCGGTGGCCATCGAGCCGAAGACCAAGGCGGATCAGGAGAAGATGGGCATGTCTCTCGCCAAACTCTCCGACGAGGATCCCACCTTCAAGGTGCGCACCGACGAGGATTCCGGCCAGACCATCATCAGCGGCATGGGCGAGCTGCATCTCGAGATTCTGGTTGATCGCATGAAGCGCGAGCACAAGGTCGAGGCCAACGTGGGCGAGCCGAAGGTGGCCTTCCGCGAGACTATCCGCAAGGACGCCGAGGCCGAGGGCAAGTACATCCGTCAGACCGGCGGCTCGGGCAACTACGGCCACTGCAAGATTCGCCTCAGCCCCAGCGAGCCGGGCAAGGGCTACGAGTTCAACAACGACATCAAGGGCGGCTCCATTCCGAAGGAGTACATCAAGCCCATCGATCAGGGCATCCGCGAGGCCATGGAGTCGGGCGTCCTCGCCGGCTACCCCATGGTCGATGTCACGGTTTCGCTTTACGACGGCAGCTATCACGACGTGGACTCGAACGAAATGGCCTACAAGATCGCCGGTTCCATGGCCTTCAAGGAAGCCGCTCGCAAGGCCAGCCCGGTGCTGCTCGAGCCGGTGATGGCGGTCGAAGTCACCGTCCCCGAGGAGTTCGTCGGCACCATCATCGGCGACATCAACTCCCGTCGCGGACGCATCGAGTCGCTCGAGCATGCCGCCGGGTCGCAGTTGGTCAAGGCCATTGTGCCGCTCAAGGAGATGTTCGGTTACGTGAACGACATTCGCTCCTCCACCCAGGGCAGGGCATCCTACTCGATGCAGTTCGCCCGTTACGAAGAGGCACCGCGCATGATCGCCGACGAGATCATCGGGCGGGCGCAGGGAAAGTAGTTTGCGCCGAACGGCGCGAAAGATGAGATTGGGGCTGGAGCCGGACAACCGGCGCCCTGGGGCATAACCGGCAGAACAAGCTAGGAAAGGGAATCGGAAGTCATGGCGAAGGAAAAGTTTGATCGCAGCAAGCCGCATGTGAACGTTGGGACGATC
>JAJZFR010000012.1 GCA_021805265.1 Acidobacteriota bacterium
TCAGCGTAATCGCAGGCAGCGGCGTGCCGCGCATGCGAGCGCGGAAGGCTGCTGATTTTTGATCTGCAAGCTGACCGAGCGCCTGCATCCGCTCGCGAACAGCCTGGGGCGCAACGGGCGTCTCCTGCTGCATCTTCCAGGCGCGCGTTCCAGGCCGCGGGGAAAATGGAAACAGGTGCAGATAGGTAAGCGGGAGCGAAGCAATCAGATCATAGGTCTCGGTAAATTCGGCCTCGCTTTCTCCCGGAAATCCAACCATGACGTCGGCGCCCAGAGCCAGCGATTCGCCTGCAGCGGAGGCCAGCGCGGCAACTTTTTCTGTGTAGTGCCAAGGACGGTAGCGGCGATGCATGCGACGCAGCACGGCGTCGGAACCGGATTGCAGCGGCAGATGAGCGTGTCGCGCGAGGCGCGTTCCGCCAAACTCGCTCATCAGCGCAATCAGTTCTGCGGTCCAGTCCATCGGCTCGATGGAGCTGAGCCGCAACCGCGCTAATCCCGTCTCCGTCACCACGCGCCGGACGAGCCGAGCGAGGTTGGTTGCAGGCGCGAGGTCGCGCCCCCAGCGGCCAAGATTGATCCCAGAGAGCACGAGTTCGTTCCCGCCCGCCTCGACAAACCCTCGCGCCTGTTCCAGAACGCGCGCTTCGCCCAGACTGCGCGAAGCGCCGCGCGTGGTGGGGATGATGCAGAAGGTGCAGCGATTCGCGCAGCCCTCCTGAATCTTCAGGTTGGGCCGCGTCTGCGCGCCCGGCGCAACCTGTGCGCTCTCAATGGCCGAGTGAGCGAAGCTGTCATCAACCCACAGCGATGTTGTCTGCTCCTGATGCTGTGCCCCAGGCACCATCCCATGGATCAACGGGGCTTGGACCAACGGGGCTTGGATCAACTGGGCCGTCGGAATCAGCAATGCTGCGGCGGTGTGCATCGAGTCACGCGGAGCGGCCACGGCCTGCCGGTCGCCACTCTCAAGCTGCTTCACAATCTGCGGCACGAGCGCCTTGTGGCTGTTGCCGACCACTGCGGTGACGCCCTTGATCGCGGCCAGTTCCAGCGGCGCGCGCTGCGCATAACAGCCCGTCACCAGTATCTTCGCACTCGGGTTCAATCGATGAGCGCGTCGCACAAATGCCCGCGCATCCCGATCCGCCTCCGCCGTAACGCTGCATGTGTTTACCACGACAACCTGCGCGGTCGCGAGCTGACCCTGCTCAAGACCGTCCGCGCACAGTCGTGCGGCAACCGCCTCGCCATCGGCGCGAGCCGCGCGACAACCAAAATTTTCAATGTGAAAGCTGCTCATGGTCATTCACGTTTCGCTTGTACTCCGCATGGTCCCACTCCATGATTTCACAGACATGGTTTTCACAGATTTTCCACGAACAGAGATGCGTGTAAAAAGTCGCCGACAGGGGAAGGTAATATATGTCGGCTGCCTGAAACGGAGTACCCTTCGGTGTTCCCCGGCAGTTGCAATTCCTGCCAATCCGCAGGGCTGATCCTATAAACTCGAACATATCTTCCTGCGGGACTGTCCAGCGTCGATGCCAAGCGGGTTTATTTCTCTTATTTCGCCTATCGAAGATGAATCGTCAAGGACAAAGCTATGGCCGTAGTACGGCGTAAATGGACGCAGGTTGCAGCAGTAGCGCTCACAGGGCTACTCGTCGGAGCCAGCCTCGGTTTCGCCGTCGGTTTGCTGGCTGCGGTTCGAACGGCACAATTCTTCCTTACCGACTACGCCCACGAGTTGGTTCACCATGCCGACGATGCTGCGGCTGAGTTTGTCAGCGTGGTAAATACACTCGAACAGCCGCAGGAGAGCTTCTGTTCCGATCAGGAATTGAAGACCATGCGCGCTCTGATCTATCGCTCAATCCAGATCAAGGACATTGGCCGGGTACGCGACGGATCGCTGTATTGCACTGCGGTGGCGGGACGATTGGAGAAGCCGGTGCCCATGCAGGCACCCACCATGCTCACCACCTCGGGAAATGCAATTTACGCCTACGCGCGGCTCTATATTTCGCCTCAGGATCAAGGGACGATTCTGGGCCATGGCAGCGTGAACGTTGTGGTCACCCCGTTCATGATGGAGCGATGGCTGCGCCCCGGAATGAACTACATGGTGGTCACGATGAACTCGCGCACAGGCCAGATGACACGCATCGGCGGCATGAGTTTTCCTGTAAGCGAGAAGTGGGTCCAGTCGCAGGGCCGCATGGAGACTGCGGATGCGCTGCTGATCTCTCGCTGCTCGACGAAAAACTCTGTCTGCGTAGTAACGGAAGAAAGTAAATCGGTCGCAAATGAGCACAGCACTCCCCTGCTCTGGGGTTTCACATTATTGGGGGGTGCCGCAGGATGCGCATTCGCGCTTGGAATTGCGATTGCCTTTTCCCTGCGCCGCAGCCTGCCCCAGCAGTTGCGTCGCGCCATCCGCAAGAATCAACTGTCGCTGATGTATCAACCCATTGTCAGACTGGACTCAGGGCAGTGTGTGGGCTTTGAAGCGCTGGTTCGATGGCAGGATCGCGATGGGATGCCGGTAGCTCCGAACCTCTTTGTCACGGTTGCCGAAGAGCGCGGATTCGTCAGCGAATTGACAACCTGGGTAATCCACCGCGCGTTCCACGAGATGAGCGAAATCCTGGCCGCACATGGCCGGCTTCAACTGAGCATCAATATCGCGCCCGCCGACCTCGCCAGCGGAACTCTGCTGGAGACCCTGAACGCTGCTTCCGCAATCGAAGGGATAGTGGCGCAACAAATCGCGCTCGAGCTTACCGAGCGTTCGACAACCGATTTAACCAGGGCCAGTCACGCAATTCTTGAGCTTCACAAGCATGGATACAAGGTCCATATCGACGACTTCGGAACAGGTTTCTCCAGCCTTTCCTATCTGCATGAGTTGGCAGTAGACGCGATCAAGGTGGATCGCAGTTTTACGCGCACTGCGGGCACCGATGCTGTAACCGCGGTCATCCTGCCGCAGATTCTCTTGATCGCCCAATCTCTCGGTCTGGAGATCATTATCGAGGGTGTCGAGACGGAGCGTCAGGTTGAGTTTCTGCGCAATGCAGGGGTAAGCCTTCGCGCCCAGGGATGGCACTTCGGCAGGCCCATGCCTCCGCACCTGGTAAAAGACTTTCTCGAAAAACATACACGATAGCTGCTCGTCGTGACTGGAGAACGGGCGAAAGAATTTTCCGGTCTTTGGCTGTCCCAACCTGCCTGCCTGACGCATCCGCCCTGACTCATCAGCCCGGTCTGAACCGCTTCAAATCTGCATGATGTCGGCTTCTTTTCTTCGAGCCAGTTCTTCCATGCGACGAATTTCTTCGTTCAGCATTCCCTGCACTTCATCCTGGGCGCGCTTTTCCTCGTCTTCGCCGACTTTTTTCTCTTTGGCCATTTTCTTCAGCGTGTCGTTTCCGTCGCGTCGCACATTGCGCAGCGCGGTGCGATGATCTTCCAGCATCTTGTTCAGTTGTTTGAC
>JAJZFR010000176.1 GCA_021805265.1 Acidobacteriota bacterium
GCCATCCGCTACGTCAGTCCGGCGCAACGACATGCCGGAGAGGACCGGGTCGTCCTGCAGGCCCGCGATGCGCTCTACCAGCGCGCACGGGCAGAAAACCCGCGGCGCTGGGCACGGCACACCCGCAGCTGGAATCCGATCACCGTCGTCACGCTCAATCCCGAACGCGACACAGTGATCAAGGCGGCGACCGAGAACCTTCATAACTCGCGGACCGCGGCATGAAACGGGCGACAACTACCTTGACACGCAGCAGCACAATCCGGGACTTCGCCGCCGAGCTGCGCCTGGACTGGCAAACCGTTAAGCGGCTGGAAATGGACTACATGCGCGAACAGATCCGGCGCGTAGGCACCCCGGGACCGAAGGCCATCGGGATCGATGAGATCTCGATCTGCAAGGGCCACAGCTATAGCATCGTGGTGAGCGACCTGCAGCGGCGCCGGCCGATCTGGTTCGGCGGGGATGACCGAAGCGAGGCAAGCATGGACCAGTTCTACCGGTTTCTGGGCAAACAGAAGGCCAAACGCATCCGGCTCGCCGCCATGGATATGTGGAAGCCGTTTGGCAACTCCACCCACCAGCACGCCCCACAGGCAGCCGTGCTGTTCGAAAAGTTCCACGTGATGAAGCACCTCGGGGAGGCGCTCGACAAGATCCGCAAGGCCGAGTACGCGCGCCTCGAGGGCAAGCAGCGCCGTTTCATCAAGGGGCAGAAATACACGCTCCTGTCGCACCCGCAGAACCTCACCGGCACGGCGAAGAAGAACCTGAAGCTGTTGCTGGCGGCGAATAAGCGCCTGAACACCGCCTACCTGCTCAAGGATTCCTTCGGTCAACTCTGGGACTACAACCGTGAGGCTTGGGCGCGCAAGTTCTTCGAGAACTGGCGGGCGAGTCTGAAGTGGCAACGCTTGAAGCCTTACGAGAAGTTCGCCCAGATGATCGAGCGACACTGGGAGGGCATCGCCGCTTACTGCCAACCTGAAAACAAGGTCGCCCTTGGCTTCGTCGAGGGATTGAACAACAAAATGCGGGTCATCCAGCGTCGTGCCTACGGTCTGCGTGACGAGGAATATCTCAGGCTGAAAGTCCTGACTTCGATGCTGCCTCAGATTTGAACCGAAAACGATCAATTTTTACCCACTCGTTTCCACAATGACCCAGTTTTTTTTCCGATATTCCATGGAAAATGCATATATGCGCGCGCCGCTTGTCTGGCGATGGATATCAAAACGTATTTTGGCAGGTTACTCATCAGAGATCTGGCTTATGACAGGCGAATCAGTTGTGCGGCGACTACGAAGTTGATGGGTAATATTTCGATCGTGAACCGTTTGCGTTTTGTTGAATTCTACCGAATTAAAAGCGATAACGTGAAATATGAATACGCTGAACCCACTGCTGTCCAAATTGGGCTGATCCCGGCGAAGTGACCGCCGTTTTTCCCGTGTAATTTGACAGGTTTTGGATTGGGTTCAAATCCAGGCCCCCTATGCTGTCCAAGTCAAAATGCCATGACCACCTGCGCAGGCCCCGGCAGATCGGGTGGCACAGCGAAGGGATTGTCGAGCCACGCCCAGAGCTCCCGGTGCGTGAACAGGTTCATGCGCAGCAGTGCGCGCCCCGTGGTGGTCGTTCGTGCGTCTCGGCACCCGCAGGATGAGGTTGATCCAACGCGCCGGCCGACTGACTAAGCCCAATGGCCGTCTCACGCTCACCTTGGCCGTCAATCCTGATGTGCAAGCCGAGTTGTTGCATTACTTGAGGGCCGCTGCCTGAGAAAATCGCACCGATTTATGCAATGACTGGGTTCAATCTGTATCTCGATGCCAGCAATCCCGATACGCACCGGCCGCTCTATCAGGATTATCTCGGCGTGCAGGTGATCTCGGGGTCGAGCGTGCTTGGCAGTCAGGATCGGTTCTTTGTCGGCGGGTTCAACGGCCACAAAGGCGGCCAGCTGATGTTCGATCCGTCCTTCTGCGGAACCACGACGGTCAATTTGCTGAGCTCGCCCGATCCGGCGCTGATGCGTGCCTCCGCCAGCGTGCCGAAGCCCGGTACGCTGGCGCTGCTCGGCGCGGGCTTCATCGGCCTGCTCTCGGCGCTGCGCCGGCGCATGCGGCCCGAGGACGGCGGGTCGGAGGCTTGAGCAGCCCGACCCCCTACGACGAGCTGCGCTACCCGGGGAAGTTCTACCGTCAAGCCGCTCCGCGCCGCATCGCCACGGTCGCTGCACTGTTCGGGTTGCGCCCGCCGGCACTCGCCACCAGCCGTATTCTTGAACTCGGCTGCGGGCCGGCGACTATGCGGAGCGCGCCGGCGTGGGGCATTGCGCATTCCGGGCCGAGGACGTGCGAGTGTTCCCGCAGGATGCGGGGCGGTTCGACTACATCCTGGTCCACGGCGTGTACTCCTGGGTCCCCGAGGCAGCGCAGCAGGCCATCCTCTCGATCTGCGCGCGGCACCTCACGCCCGAGGGTCTCGCCTACATCAGCTACAACGCCTATCCGGGCGGACACGTCCGCCAGATCCTGCGCGACCTGACCGAGTTTCACACCAAGGATATCGCCGACCCCGCCAAGAAGGTGAGCGAGGCGCGCCAGGTGTGCGAGTTCATCGTCGGGGCGATGCCGCCGAACACGCTCGAGCGGCAGTTGTTCGGGCGCCTGCTCGGTGCCTACAACGAATCCGATGCGCTGATCCGCTACGATCTGCTCGCGGAGGAGAACGAGCCGGTCTATTTCCTCGACTTCATGGCAGGGGCGCGCGCTCGGACTGCAGTTTGTCGCCGAATCGGATTTCGCGGCGCGCGAGCGCCCGCGGCTGCCCGACGCGGTCAAGCGCTGGCTCGAGGCCATCCCCGATCGCCTCGTGCGAGAGCAGTATCTGGATTTCATCGGCTGCAGCGGATTTCGACAGAGCATCCTCTGCCGCTCGAACCGGCCGCTGCAGGCGCGTCCCTCGCCGGTGACGCTCGCGCTGGTGCACCTGCGCAGTTCCCTTGTGCCCGCTGCGCAAGAACACCTCACGGACGAGAGCGAGGTGAAGTTTCGCGATGCGTTCGGGCGCGAACTCCCCTGCAGTGAGCCGGTTGCGAAACTCCTCTACGCAGAGCTCGGCGCGGCACTCCCCGCGGCGCTGCCGTATCCGCAGCTGCGCGAGCGGATCGAGGCGCGGCAGGGATTTGATGGGCCCCTCGATGCGCTCACCGAGGGCAAACTCGTGAGCCTGCTGCTGCAGTCCGACGACACCGGCGCGCTGGAGATGGATGCGCAGCCGCTGGCCAGTGCCGTGGCGCGGCTGCAGGCCGAGCGCGGCGAGGTGCTCACGGTACGCGGTGCGTCGGGCCTGCTGGCTGCGGATGCGACGCTGCGCACGCTGGTCGGTCTGCTCGACGGCAGCCGGGATGCACCGCGGCTGCTGCGCGACTGGCAGCGCGCGCTCGGGGTGAACGCAGCACCGCACCCGGATGCCCTGGAGCGCGCGCTGC
>JAJZFR010000315.1:0-1295 GCA_021805265.1 Acidobacteriota bacterium
GTGAGGTTTCGGCGCAGCTTCACGTTGCGTTCAGCCAGCGCGGTGGAAAAGGCGAGAGTGGGTTCTCTGAAGCAGAGCAGGCTTGTGCGCGGCAGATGGGCCAGATGGGCCAGTTGGTCGCGTTGATTCGCGAGCATGCGCGCCGTGCGGAGGAATTTCGTTGCGCCGGGAACGATGGGGACGCGGGGAAATATCGGATTGCGGTGCTGGGGCGCAAGAAGAAGACGCTGGAGCGCATCGCTGCTGCGCTCGAGGAAGCTGGTATCCGGTATCGGGCCACGGCCCTGGTCGCGCTGGGCGAGCGGATGGAGATTGTGGACGCGCTGACGCTGGCGCGGGCGGCGCTCGATCCGCTGGACCGGACGGCTTGGCTCGCGGTATTGCGCGGGCCGTGGTGCGGGCTGACGCTGCAGGAACTGCACTGGCTCACCTCGGCGGATGAGGAAGCGGTCAAGGCGCAGAGCATTCCGATTTTGATTGGCGAGCGATTGACGGAGCTTGCAGCGAAGGGTTTCGACGCGGCGCGCGTGACGGCGATCCGGCGTACGGCAGCGGCCATCCGCGAGGCCGCTGAGCGGACGCGAGCGAGCAGCCTGGGGACGTGGCTCTTCGAGCTGTGGCGCGCCGTGGGGGGCGAACGCGTGACGGATGCGCGGGAGCAGGAAAATCTGCGCCTGCTGTGGGCGACTCTGGATGCGCTGCCGAATGGTGAGCTGGACCTGGTAGATCGCAATGAAGACTCTGGGCTGCGGATTGCGCTGGGCAAGCTGACGGCGGTCGCGGACCCGGCGGTGAGCGCAGATTTTGGCGTGCAGTTGATGACCATCCACGCGGCCAAGGGCCTGGAGTTTGAAGTGGTGATCGTGCCGGAGCTGGAGTCCGGAAACCGAACCAATGAACAGCGCATGTTGGCCTGGCTGGAACGAGGGGACGCGGAGACGCAGGATTTGTCGGAGTTCCTGATCGCGCCGATTCGACGCAAAGGGGAAGAAAAAGGCACGGCGAAGGCATGGGTGGAAGGAGTGATTCGGGAGCGCGAGACGGATGAGATACGGAGGCTGCTATACGTTGCGGCGACGCGGGCACGGGAGGAGCTTCACTTGTTTGCCCGCGTGGAGTACGCCTCGGATGAGGACGGAGCGCGGTTGAAGACGCCAGGCAACAGCCTGCTGGCTTTGGCGTGGCCGGGTTGGCAGGCGGAGATCGAGGATGCGTTTCGGCAGTTCCAACGAGCGCGCGGGGTTGAGAGTGAGACGGATACACAGACCGAGGCAGAGACGGTCGCGGAGGCTGCG
>JAJZFR010000315.1:1395-3495 GCA_021805265.1 Acidobacteriota bacterium
GACGTGGTGGATTATCGATTACAAGACCAGCGGCGGGGGGCTGGCAGCGGCTTCCGAGGAACAGATTCGCAGATTCCTGTCGGAGCAGCGGGCGGGGTTTGCCGGGCAAATGGAGGCCTATGCCGAGATGCTGCGGAGTCTGATCGGCGGGTCGGGCACGGCGAAGGTCCGGCTGGGCCTGTATTACCCGCGGCTGCTGAGGCTGGATCACTGGGAGAATTGAACGTTGCTTTGTGCCTCGGCTCTGCGGACCCACCCTTGTACACTGGTCTGTGGATACTTCGCTCCAGCATCGACTCCGACATAGCCTTCAGCAATCCGCGCGGATCGTCTTGTCTGGCGGTCTGCTCGGCCTCCTGTTCCTCTGCGCGGGCTGCCATTCCGCCCCGCCAAGCCCCGCCGCCGACAGCTCCGACCAAAACTTCAAGACCTACCCCCTGCGCGGAAAGATTGTCTCCACCAACCCCGCCACCGGCGAGGTCACCCTCGATGCCCAGGCCATCCCCGGCTTCATGGAGGCCATGACCATGCCCTACAAGCTGCGCGACACCCGCATCCTTGGCGAGCTTCACCCCGGCGACATCGTCACCGCCGATGTCCTCGTCTCCCAAAGCGCCGACGCCAGCGTCTTCGTCGATCACTTTGTCGTCATCGGCCAGGCCAAGGCCGATTACGTCCCCAAAATCCAGTTCCATGTCCCCCAGCCCGGCGATAAAGTGCCCGACTTCAAACTCATCAATCAGGACGGGCACCCGATCCACCTCTCCCAGTTCCGCGGCAAGGCTCTCCTGATCACCTTCCTCTACACCCGCTGCCCGCTGCCCGACTACTGCCCGCGCGTCACCCGCAACTTCGCCGTACTCGAAAAATCTCTTCTCGCCGACCCCGCGCTCTACGCCAGAACCCACCTCCTCTGCGCCAGCTTCGATCCCGCCGGTGACACCCCCGCCCGCCTCAAATCCTACGGCCAGCAGTACATTGGCAGCGCTGACCCCAACGGCTTCCGCCACTGGGACTTCGCCGTCCCCGGCAAAGCTGCCCTCGCGCCGCTCGCACACTACTTCGACGTCGGCCTCACCAATGAGGCCGACGGCACCATCACCCACACCCTCTCCACCACCCTCATCGGACCCGACGGAAAGGTCGTAAAGTTCTATCCCGGCAATGAATGGACCGCACCGGAACTTCTCGCCGACCTCAAAAAGCTCTACCCCAGCGCCTGAACCCGAGCATTTCCTGAATCCACCCTCCCATCCGGTACATCCTTTCAGCAGCTACGCAGTCGCGCCGTATCAGGAGCCTGATGAGCCTGCAAAGGATTTTCCCGTACACTACCAGTTGAGGTTTCCACCCACGATGGCAAAGGTAACTCTGGTCTTCGCTGCGATCTTCATCGCACTCGGCCTGGTCGGCTACATTGGAACCGGCAGTCAGCATCCCACCGCGCTCATTCCCGCCGTGCTCGGACTGCTGCTCGCCCTCTTCGGCGCGCTTTCCTTTTCGCCTGACCCAAGCCGGCGCAAGCTCTTCATGCACATCAACGTAACGCTCGCCCTGCTCGGCTTCCTCGGCACCGTCATGGGCCTCATCCAGTGGTTTGGCATGATCGTCGGAAACGCCGTCCCGAACCCGCCAGCCACCGAGTCCAAAGCCGCCATGGCCTTGCTCAGCCTGCTCTACGTTGTGCTCTGCGTTCGCTCCTTCATCACCGCGCGCCGCAGCAGGGTGGCCTGACCCGTGGCCTCCATGGGCGGCAACATTCGCTCCGGCGGAATGAGTATGCAGGCTGAACGCCCGCGCGGCGGCGGCGGCAAAGCCTCAGCCGACTTGTCCAAACGCAAAGTCGATCTGCGCAAGCTCTGGCCCACCATCTGGGCCTTGGTCAAGCCGCGACGCTGGCTCATCGCACTCGGCATGATCCTGGTCGCCATCAAGACCGTCGCCGGACTCACCCTCCCTTACCTCACCAAGTTCCTTGTCGATGGCGTCCTCAACGCCGCCCATCCCGCGCCACGGCTCCTGCCCCGGCTCATCACCGCCGTCTTTGTCGCCACCATCATTCAGGCTATTACCTCGTTTTCGCTCACCCAACTGCTCTCC
>JAJZFR010000179.1 GCA_021805265.1 Acidobacteriota bacterium
CTTGAACAACACACGCACCAACGAAAAGTCCGAGCTGCCCGTCACCGGACTCTTCCTCGGCATCGGCCACGAACCCAACGCAAAGATGTTCCACGGCCAGATCGATCTCGACGAGGACGGCTATATCCAGACGCGCGACCAGGTGCTTACCCGCGTTCCCGGTGTCTTTGCCTGCGGCGACGTTCAGGACCGACGCTATCGACAGGCCATTACCGCCGCTGGCTCCGGCTGCATGGCCGCGCTCGAAGCGGAAAAGTATCTGGAAACGCACGGCCACTGAGCCTAAGCAGTGGGACGGGCATCGACGGTAGAAATCCATGAGCCAAGCCGGCAATCCCGACAGCAATCCAGCCTGCGATCTCGACGGCCATTTCGCCGCGCGGCTCGAACAGCTTGAGGATTCCATCGCCGCAGCCTGTCGCGCAGCGGCTAGCCCACGCGCCGAGGTCGAGTTGATGGCCGTCTCGAAGACGCATCCCGTCGAAGCGATCCTCGCGGCGCAGCGGCTGGGCCTCACGCTCTTCGGCGAAAATCGCGTCCAGGAGTTCGCTGGGAAGTCCGCCGCACTGCCCCGAGACCAGCGCGCCGCCATGCGCGTTCACCTCATCGGTCACCTGCAGGGCAACAAGGCCGCGCGAGCCGCGGAACTCTTTGACGGCATCGATTCGCTCGATTCGCTCTCGCTCGCCGAGCGCCTCAATACAGCCGCAAATACAGCCGCCAAGACAGCCGCCAGGACAGCCGCCAGGACAGCCGCCGAGCGAGCGGGCAAGCGCCTGCCCGTGCTGGTCGAGATCAAGCTCAGCGACGAAGCCTCGAAGACCGGCCTTGCGCCCGACGCGCGCGAGCTTGCCGATCTGCTCGAGCGCCTGCCCGCGCTCAGCCATCTTGACCCGCAGGGTTTGATGACCATCGCCCCGCTCGGCGTCGGCCAAGACCAGACCCGCGCCTGTTTCCGCCAACTCCGCCAGTTGCGCGACTCGCTCAGCGCTACGCATCCGCGCCTCGATCTCCGCGTGCTCTCGATGGGAATGAGCGGCGACTTCGCCCTCGCCATTGCCGAGGGCGCAACGCGCATCCGCGTTGGCACTGCGCTTTTCGGCGCCCGCGCAACCCACTCTGCCTGATTCCTCGCCCGTCAACTGCGTCCCTCCGAGCCTATCCGGTACACTCGTTCCTACGGCACCGACTTCTTTTTCATGAGGCCGCCCTCGATGTACATCCTCTTTCTTGCGCTCATCATCGCCGCGCTGCTGGCCATCGCCATCTACCGCGCCACCACGGTCAGGACCAAGGCTGATTTCCTCGTCGCCGGGCGTTCCCTGCCCGCAATTGTGCTGGTCTTTACCCTGCTCAGCTCGTGGATCGGGGCCGGTTCGCTCTTCGCCGGGGCAGAGGCCGCCTATCGCAACGGCTTTGCCGCGCTCTGGATTCCCGCCGGCGGATGGATCGGACTCCTGCTCATCTACTTCATCGCGCCGCGCGCCCGCCGCTTCGCTCAGTTCACCATCCCAGACCTGCTCGAGGCGCGTTACAACCAGACCGCGCGTGTGCTCGGCACCATCGCCATTGTCTTCGCCTACACGGGCATCGCCAGCTACCAGTTTCGCGCGGGCGGAGACGTGCTCCATCTCATCTTTCCCGATGTCGTCACGCCTGTGCTCGGAACCTACCTGATCGCGTTCTTCGTCATCGTCCTCACTGCGCTTGCGGGCATGTCTTCCGTCGCCTACTCCGACGTGCTCATCGGCAGCATCGTCACTGCGGTCTGCATCGTCGCCGCGCCCTATCTGCTGGTCCACGCGGGCGGATGGCCGGGCGTCCACGCCGCGCTGCCCGCCACCCACTTTGAGGTGCTGGGCAATCTCACGCTCGTCCATGCACTGGAATTTCTCTTTCCTACGCTCCTGCTCATGCTCGGCAATCAGGCCATGTACCAGAAGTTTTTCTCCGCCCGCTCGGAGCGCGATGCGCGACGCGCCGTCGTCGGCTGGATCGTCGGAACGGTCATCCTCGAGTCGCTCATCGTCTCCATCGCCGTCTTCGGCTCGGCGCTGTTTCCCTCCGGCGAAGTCGCCGAGCATCCCCGCGAAATCATCGCCTACACGGCGCGCCACGGACTGCCCGCCATGCTTGGCGCGCTGCTGCTCGCCGCCGTCTTCGCCAAGGTCATCTCCACCGCGTCGAACTTTCTCTTTTCGCCAGCCACCAATCTCGTCAACGACGTCTTTGTCCGCTACATCGCTCCTCAGGCGGGCAACAAACGCGTCCTCATGGTCAGCCGCCTCATGGTGGTGCTGCTGGGCTGCTGGGCGCTTTATCAAGCCGTTTACGCCGAGAGTATCCTCGAAAAAATGCTCTGGGCCTACACCATCTACTCCGCCGCGCTCACCCCGGTCATCCTCGCCGCGTTCTACTCGCGCCGCGTCACCGCCTGGGGAGCCGTCTCGGCCATTGCCACCGGCACCGCCATCACCCTCGCCTGGGACCTGCCAGCTTTTCGCGGCGTCTTTCCCGCCTGGATCGCCCAGCGCGACGCCATCTTTCCCGCGCTCCTGGTCGCCCTTGCCGCGATGATCCTCGTCAGCCTCGTCACGGCTCCGCCCAAGCCCGAGCAACTGGCCCGCTTCAGCAACTGACCAGAATGGTGACCGACCAGAATGGTGACTGACCAGCAATGGCAATTGCCCGCATGATCGTCGAACTCCGCATTCCCCACGCTCGCTCCCTCAAGGACCGCCGTCAGGTCGTCCGCGCGCTCAAGGATCGCCTGCGCCACGGCTTCAACATCTCGGTCGCCGAACTCGACGAAGCCGTTCTCTGGCAGAGCGCAACAATCGGCATCGTCGCCATCTCCGGCTCATGCAACTACCTGCGCGGCGAGATGGAGATCGTCGAGCAGGCCATCAACCGCATGACCGCCGAACTCGGCGCCGAGATCGAAGACTGCTGGTGGGAGTTTGTCGAGTCGGACGAAACCGAGGAACCGCCTGAAATTGACTCCTGACCCGCGACCCAAGCCGCGTGTTACCCTACCTCCACTTCATTTCCTCGTCCGGCAAGACTCCGCTATCGTCGCGCCATTTCAAGGAGCCTCATGGTTTCCCTACGCACTCTCGCTGTTGCCTCCGCGCTCGCGGCCATCGCCTTGCCCATGCTCGGCCGGCCGATGCCCGCCCAGTCCGCGCCCTCCAGCGCTGCCCACTCCGCCTTTGCTCCCTATGACATCGTCATCGAGCACGGCCACGTGATCGACGGCACCGGCTCGCCCTGGTACGCGGCCCAGATCGGCATCCGCAACGGTAAGATCGCCGCCATCGGCAAGCTCGACGGCCAGCCCCGCAAACTGACCATCGACGCCGCAGGCCAGGTAGTCGCGCCCGGATTCATTGACATGCTCGGCCAGTCCGAACTCAACATGCTCGTCGATCCTCGCGTTCCGTCCAAAATCTACCAGGGCATCACCACCGAGATCACCGGTGAGGGCGACTCCGTGGCTCCGCTCAACGCCGCCATGATCGCCGCCAATCGCGACGAGTACGCCCACCTGGGCATCACCGCCGACTGGACCACACTCGGCCAGTACTTCGCCCGGCTCGAACGCCAGGGCATGGGCATCAACCTGGCAAGCTACGTCGGCGCGACCGGCGTTCGCCACATCGTGCTTGGCGAGGCCGACGTGGCCCCCACCCCAGCGCAGCTTGACCAGATGCGCGCGCTCGTCCGCCAGGCCATGCTCGAGGGAGCCGTCGGTCTCTCCACCTCGCTGCAATACGCGCCAGCGCCCTACGCCAAAACCCCCGAGCTCATCGCTCTCGCCGGCGAAGCGGCGAAGTACGGCGGCATCTACGCCACCCACGTCCGCTCCGAGAGCGACGCCATCCTGCCCGCCATCGACGAAGCCGCCACCATCGGTCGCGAAGCCCATACCTCGGTCGAAATCTGGCACCTGAAAGCCGCTGGCCACGCCAACTGGGGACGCATGCCCGAGATCGTCGCCCGCATTGACAACTACCGCGCAGCGGGCCTCGACATCGCCGCAGACACCTACGCCTACACCGCCTGGGGCAACCCGTTCTCCGCCTTCATCCCGCCCTGGGCGCACGAAGGCGGCGACGCGAAGCTCCTCGAACGGCTCCAGGACCCCGCCACTCGCGCCCGCATCCGCGCCGACTTGCTCAACCCCCACTCCGACTGGGACAACGAGTGGCAGGAAATCTCCGGGCCACAGGACATCCTCATCACCGGCGTCCAGAATCCCGACCTCAAGCCCCTGCTCGGCAAGCGACTCTCCGAGATTGCCGCCCAGTGGCAGGAAGACCCCATTGACGCGCTTTGCGACCTGCTCCTGCGCGACCACGCAGACACTGAAGTCGCCGTCTTCGCCATGAGCGAGCCGGATGTTGTGCTGGCGCTCAGGCAGCCCTGGGTCTCGATCGACAACGACGCCGGAGGCACCTCGCCCGACGGCCTGCTCGGCCAGCAGCACACCCACCCCAGAGCCTACGGAACCTTTCCCCGCATCCTCAGAAAATACGTTCGCGAGGAGAATGTCCTCACCCTCGAAGACGCCATCCGCAAATTCTCCGCTCTGCCCGCCCAGCGTCTCCGCCTGGGCGACCGCGGAGTCCTCAAGCTGGGCCTCGCCGCCGACATCGTCGTCTTCGATCCGGCCACCATCCGCGACCTCGCCACCTATGAAGACCCCAACCAGCTCTCCGTCGGCATGCGCTTTGTGCTGGTCAACGGCGTACCCGTCATCGCGGAGGGCAGGATGACCGGCGCGCTCCCCGGCAAAGTCCTGCGCGGGCCTGGCTACCAACCCTGAAGTTCCGCCCTGACTTATAAGTCGTGCAGCCGGAAGACAAATCGGAACAAATCAGAATCGAGCCGCAGTTACTGCTGAGGATTGGCCGCATATCTCAGCGCGTCCGCCCTCGCGACTGGCCACCGCCCTGAATCGGATTGCGGATTTCGTTCTCACGCTTCTGCTCTTTGTGCAGGTACATGGCCATATCCGCCGCACGTTGCAGATCATCCTTGTCCACTCCGTCTTCCGGGGAAACCGCCAGACCAATGCTCGCCGCTCCCTGCAACGTATAGCCTTCGATCACGAAGGGCGCATCGAAACACCGCTCGATACGCTGCACGATCTCCTCGGCATCGCCGCGCGTCGGTATCCCCGGAATCAGCGCAATGAACTCGTCGCCGCCGATCCGCGCCAGCACGTCGCGACCACGCAACTGCTGCTTCATCCGCAGCGCCACCTCCTGCAGAAAAAAATCTCCCACGCGATGTCCGTAGCGATCGTTCACTTCCTTGAACCGATCCAGGTCCACATACACCAGCCCCAGCTTGCAGCCGTCCCGGCCAACTTCCTCGAGCATGCCCACTATCTGCCGCTCGAAGCTGAAGCGATTCGGAATATCCGTCAACAGGTCGTACTCCGACCGGCGACGCAGGTCCTGGTAGAGCCGCTGGGTGGTAATCGCCAGCTCCGCCAGCCGCGCCCCCACCGCCAGTGCTTCTCGAGTCTCGGCCAGTTCCGTCCCCTGAAACGCCGCCGAGACATGCAGCGTGCCCAGCGACTCTCCTTCCGTCCCGATCAGGGTCTCCGAAGCCACCGAAAAGTCAGAGGGCCTCGTTCCATCTCCTCCCGGATCCCATTCCTCGTTCAGCTCTGCCCAGCAATATGCCCCATGCAGCCGAAACGATACCAGCCCCGTCACTTCCTCGATAATCTCTCCGAGCGGCCGCGCTCGGCTGATCCGCTCCAGAATCATCCCGCGCTTCTGTTCATAGAGCGCATAGCGACGCTGGCTCGCCGCCTCATCGAGACTCTTCCGCTCCAGCACCTCGGTCTGCTCGCGCACCTTGTAGCCGAGCAGCGCCACCCAGCCCACCGCAGTCAGGATCACCAGCGCCAGCGCACCCACCACATAGATCAGCCGCTCCACCGTCCACCACGAGGGCAGCTCGATCAGCTCCACATCCTCCGGCGAACGCATCCTCACCTCGAACCAGAGCCGATCCCGCCAATGATCCCCGCTATCCACAAAACAATCTCCCGTCACCCGGATGTGACTCCCCACCGTGATCGGCTCTGCCAAAACCCCCATTTTCGCGTCTGCGGAACTCTGCCGGATCGATGCCGAGAACAGGTGGTCCCCTGAGCGCAGGATGTACATCTCGACGCGCCCATCCTTCACCTCGGCCACCACTTCCCCCTCCATCGACACCAGATCGAACGCATTTCGCCCCGTCGAGGCGTCGTCCCAGTCGATCGACTTCGGCTCGACCATCATGGCTTTCGGCCTCTCGCGCAGCTCCCGAAGTTGACCATCCACCATGCGAATGCTCTCCTGATCGATGTCGGGAAAGCCCGTTGCCTCGACCGCATCCCCCGCGTGCAGTGGCTGCGTCGTGCGCGTCTCCACCAGAATCGAGTGATTCCCGTTCTGGATCACCGCCAGCGACCCCGGCTCGAAATAGGTCAGCGTCCCCGCAATCCTGACCCGCTCGCTTTTGTTCTCGTCCTGGTAGCCAAAACCCACCTCCGAAATCGGCGTCAACGGAGTGGTCCACACGTTCCTCTTCGCGCGACGCAGCACAGTCAACTGATTCGGCGAGGCAAGATCGATCCATATACCGGCCAGTTGCATCTTGCTGTCGAACGCGCCGCTCGCCGTGCCGGTTACCTGTATCTCCGCGCCAGGCAAGTCCTCCGGCGTGAGCGTCCCCGCGTGGGCCAGGATCACCGAGACATCGCCCCCCGCCATCCGAACCGAGATGCGAGCACCCGGACCGGGAGCCGCATCGTCAAAGGCCGCCGCCAGCACCTGCCCCGTAACGGTTACAAAGCGGCAGTCCAGTCGCGCATGGATCAGGTCGTTGTAGCTCGCGGCGATTGGCTTCGGCAGTTCGCCGTGGCCCAGAAACTTCACCTCCGAGGCAAGAATCCGCGGATGAAAGCTCGCTCCCGTCACGCCGGTTACGCGGACCCGATCCCCGGCATCCAGTCCAATATCCCGCGCAAAGTCCACATAGACAGCCTGGTCGCCATTGCTCAGAAACAACGACCCATTCTGCGGTCGAATGAAGGTCACCGTCCCTTCCACCACCACCGGAAGCGCCAGCGCCGCCTGCGCGTTGCTCAACGACAACACCTGCTCCATTCGCGTCAGCGGCATGGGAGCAGCCCACGCGATCCAGGCGCAGCCCAGCAACACCACGGGCACGATCCCCATCGAAGCCCATCGGACGCTGCACACTCGAGCTTTCGCTGTTCCCGTCATTGCCGTGGTAATCCTTGCCGGAACAGAGCCATGATGGAACTTATCGGCCACTCTCGCCATCCAGTCAGGCGATATTCTCCGATAAATCAGAATCATGAGAATACTACTCCAAGCTGACCGGCTGGAGGATCGATTCCGCCTGGCCCTTCCCCGCTGTTTTCCCGAACCTGTTCTGCGCCAGCCTGTACGGAACGACCCTCCCGCTGCTCTAATGGTCTGTCGGCCTGGCCTTGCTTGTGTCAAAATCCAGCCGGGAGATGTCGCCCATGAACTCCACTTCCGTCGAACCCATCCGCAAAGGCGCCCAAAGCCGCCCCCCTCGCCACCTCGGCGTCCTCGGCGTCCCGCTCGACCTCGGCGCAAGCCGGCGCGGCGTCGATATGGGACCATCCGCCGTCCGGGTCGCTGGCCTGGACACCCATCTCGCAGCACTCGGCCACACCGTCACCGACAGCGGAAATATCCCCGTCGAAATCGCCGAAACCCAGCACTCCGGCAACCGCAACGCCCGCTACCTCCAGGAGATTACCGACACCTGCGCTCGAACCGCCCAGGCTGTCCTCGAAATCCTCACCCTCGGCCAGACCCCGCTGGTACTCGGCGGCGACCACTCCATGGCCGCTGGCTCTGTCAGCGGCGTCGCCGAGTTTTATCGCCGCCAGGGCCAGAAGATCGGCGTCCTCTGGCTCGACGCACACTCCGACATCAACACCCCCCAGACCTCGCCCTCCGGCAACGTCCACGGCATGCCGCTGGCCGCGCTGCTCGGCCTCGGCCCCGAACCGCTCAGCTCCATCCTCCACTCTCAGCCCAAAATCGCTCCCGAAAATACCGCTCTCATCGGCATTCGCGACGTCGATTCGGCCGAACGCGAAAACCTCCGCCGCGCCGGTGTCACCGGCGTCTTCACCATGCGCGACATTGACGAGCGCGGACTCCGCTCCGTCATGGAAGAGGCACTCAGAATCGTAAGCGACGGCACCGCCGGCTTTCACGTCTCGCTCGACATGGACTGGATTGACCCGGAAGACGCGCCCGGCGTCGGAACTCCCGTCCGCGGCGGAGCCACCTATCGCGAAGCCCACCTCGCCATGGAGATCATCGCCGACCACGGCAACCTGCTCAGCCTCGAAATCGTCGAAGTCAACCCCGTGCTCGACGAACACAACCGCACCGCCGAACTCGCCGTCGAACTCGCCTGCTCCGCCTTCGGCAAGAAAATCCTCTGACTCAGAACCCGTTAACTCTGGCCGCCTTGCCGTCCATTCCGGGAAGGCTATCGGCCAACTCCCGACCTCCGGTTCCGGACACCGCGAAAAGCCAGCTAGAATCGAAACTGTCATGCGCAAAAAACTCCGGGTCGGCATTCTCTTTGGCGGGCGCAGCGGCGAGCATGAGGTCTCGCTCCGCTCGGCTGCTTCCATTCTCAAGGCCATCGACCGACGCAGGTTCGAGGTCGTGCCCATCGGCATCGCCAAATCCGGCCAATGGCTGCTGGCAGCCGAAGCCAACGCTCTGCTGACCGGCTCGTCGCCTGACTCCGGTCCCACCCACTCCGTGCTCGCGCTCGATGCCAGCGCGTCTCCGCTGGCCATCAGCCCCGCCCGCCTGCCTGAGCCAATCGCCGCCAAATCTCTCGACGTAGTCTTTCCCGTCCTCCATGGCACCTTCGGAGAAGACGGCACCATTCAGGGCCTCTTCGAGCTGGCCGACATCGCCTACGTCGGCTCCGGAGTACTCGGCTCCGCTGCAGGCATGGACAAGGACGTGATGAAGCGCCTCTTCGCACAGGCTCGCCTGCCCATCGTCAAACACGTCACCGTGCTCCGCGCCGAGTGGGAGGCGCGCCCGCGCAAGACCGTTGCCGCCATGGAAGCCGCGCTGCGCTACCCGGTCTTCGTCAAGCCCGCAAACCTCGGCTCCTCGGTCGGCATCAGCAAGGTCCGCGAGCGACGCGAACTCGCCCCCGCGCTCCGTCTCGCCGCACGCTTTGACCGCAAGATCGTCATCGAGCAAGGCGTTGGCGGCGCGCGCAGCAAGGCCCGCGAACTCGAGGTCGCCGTCCTCGGCAACGACTCCCCCAAAGCCAGCGTGGTCGGCGAGATCGTCCCCGGCAAGGAGTTCTACGACTACGAGGCGAAATACCTCTCCGACACCTCGGTCCCCATCATCCCGGCCACGCTTACCGCTGCCGAGTCCAGGCAGATTCGCTCCATGGCCATCGATGCCTTTCGCGCCTGCGACCTCGCCGGCCTCGCCCGCGTCGATTTCCTCATGGAGCCAGACGGCAGGCGACGCATCTACCTCAACGAGGTCAACACCATGCCCGGCTTCACCTCCATCAGCATGTATCCCAAGCTCTGGCAGGCCAGTGGCGTCTCCTACTCGGAGCTCATCACCCAGCTCCTCTCGCTCGCACTCGAACGCCACCTCGAGCGCAGCCGCACCAGCTTTGACTTCTCCAACGCGCTCAAGAACTGACCAGGCGGGGAAGGAACACTCCGGAACCTTTTCCACGCTTTCGTTGTCTATCCTCACAGGTGTATCGTTTCTCTCAGTGCCTCAGTCGGGTTGGAGCGCCCGGGTATCGCGCGATTCCTGTCAATGCACGGAAGGACTCCATGACCCTGCTCGACGCACCCCGCTACGACGCCGCCCGCGCCCGGCGACGCATCCAATGGACACTCGGTTCGCTCGGCAGTGTCTTTGTGCTTTTCCTCGCCGCGTGGCTCGCCGTCGGCCACCCCGTCGAAGCTCCCTGGAACTGGTACAACTACTGGATCGCGCAGCGCGTCACCAACCGCTTCCTCGCGACCGTCGAGCGCAACGATCTCACCGCTGCCTACGCCATCTGGAACCACGACCCCAACTGGCAGCAGCACCCCGCGAACTACTCCACCTATCCCTTCGCCCGCTTCCAGCAGGACTGGGGCCGCAACAGCACACAGAACGACTACGGCGCCTTCAACAGCCACCAGATCATCGCCGCCCGCACCTGGGGCACCGCCGTCGTCGTCGCCGCGCTCATCAACGGTCGCAAGAGCAAACCGCTCTTCCTCGCCTGGGACCGCAAGGCGCACACCCTCGGCTACTCGCCCGTCGAGTTGACCCTGCCTGCGGAGTAACGGTTCAGCAGCCTGTCCGGCAAAAAATCGGCAGCGGAAGATCAAAGCGTGGCCAGTTCGGCCGGCGTCTTTTCCAGGCTTGCGGGGTCTTCAACGTTCATGCACTTCTGGCTGCGGTCGATCTGGCGCATCAGACCGGAAAGTACTTTGCCCCGTGACCTGCCCCCCGAGAACTCTACCAATCTGAACTGGAGTTCTCTCGTAATCTGAGCGAGGAACCCAGATCCGAAAATCAGGGACCTGGGACGCCCTGGCTCCACTGGTTCAGCCGGATGGGGTTCATCCGGCTGAGGGGGTGTTTTCGGAGTTGCGCCGTGAGAGATACTTCGACGCAATCTGCGGGGAGCTGGCTACTGGGCCTTGCCGACGGTCTTGTCGACGTAGGCTTTCTGGAGGACGTAGAAGGCTTCCTTTTTCTGGCCCTGGTCGCTGATGAGGCCTTTGCGATTGAAGCCGTCCTGGATGCCGGGCAGGACGCGGACAGGGGAGCGGAAGTCCATGAGCACCCATGGGCTCATGCCGCGGAGCTGGGGAATTTTGTTGAGCATGACCATCTGATGCTGATAGACATTGGCCTGGTACTCCTCGGTCCAGCGGTCGTCGGGGCCGCCGTGGAGGCCGGCTTTGGCTCCGGCGCCAAACTCGCTCATGATGACGGGCTTGTCGTAGGCGATCTTCCAGGTGAATTTGTCGATGTCTTCAGGATGGCGCTCGTACCATCCGATGTACTCGTTGGTTCCGATGACGTCGAGGGCTGCGCCGAGGGGGTCATCGACGATCTTGGTGTCGTCGGTGCCGTGGACGAGGAGAGCGGCGGTGATGAGTCGTGTGGGGTCGATGGAGCGGGCGTGGTCGGCGAGCGCGGTGATGAATTTGGTGCGGTCGTCGTTGATGGGGGTTTCGTTGGCCATGGACCAGAGGATGATCGAGGGGTGGTTGCGGGAGGTGTTGATCTCCTCGTCGAGCTGGTTCTGAGCGTTGGCGTATACGGCGGGGTTATCGAACTGGACGGCCCAGTAGACGGGGTTTTCCGACCAGACCATGAGGCCGAGGCGGTCGGCGGTGTGGAGCATGGTTTCGTCGTGCGGGTAATGGGCGAGGCGGACGTAGTTGCACCCGAGTTCCTTGGCCCATCCGAGGAGGGTTTCGGCGTCCTTGTAGCTGTAGGCGCGACCGGTGCGGTAGGGAGCTTCGGCGTGGATGGAGATGCCGCGGAGGAAGACAGGCGAGCCGTTGAGGAGGATTTCAGTGCCGCGGACCTCGATGGTGCGGAAGCCGATTTCGTCCTGCAGTGAGTCAGCGCCGGCGGTGAGGCGGACACGGTAGAGTTTGGGCGATTCGGGGGACCAGAGCTTGAGTCCGGCGGGATGGAAGGCAATGGCGGCGCGACCGTCGGCGCCGAGCGTGGCGGATGTTTTGGCGTTCAATTCGGCGATCGAGACTTCGACGGCTTCGCCGGGTTTGGCGTTGGCAACGTGGACCCAGCCATCCACCTCGGAGCGGTCTGCACGGTTGAGATGGAGGTCGAACTGGTCGATGAAGGCGTCGGGAACCTCGATGAGGCCGACCTCGCGGGTGAGTCCGCCGTAGTTGAACCAGTCGGTCTTGGTAGTGGGTACGCCATCTTCGTGCCGGGTGTCATCGACGACGGCGACGATGAAGTTGTGTCCGGGGACGAGGGCTGGAGTGACTTCACAGGCGAAGGCGGTGAATCCGCCGGTGTGGTCGCAGATGCGCTTGCCGTTGACCCAGAAGATGGACTTGTAGTTGGCTGCGCCGACGCGGAGGAAGACTTTGGTTCCGGGCTTGAGGTTGTAGTCGAAGTCCTTCTGGTACCACATGGGGCCTTCATAGAAGAAGAGCTCCGCGATCTGCGTGTTCCAGTCGCCGGGGACGTGGAGGGTGGGGGACTGGGCGAAGTCGTAATCGAGAGGGAACGGGTCGCCGGGCTTGGCCTTGGCGTTCATGAACCAGCCGCGCTTGCTCTCGTGTTTGTGGAAGTCGTAGAGTCCGCCGAAGTAGGGGTCGGGGATGGAGTGCCAGTCTCCGTTGAGGGACATGGCGGGACGCTCATCGCCGCCGGTGAGGACGATGGGCGCTTTGTTGGTGGGCGAAGCCTGCTCGGTCGCGGGGGACTGGGCGAGCGCAGTTGCGGCGAACAACGTGGTGAAACCAAGGCAGGCGACTGCGCTGGCAACAAGCTTCATCAGATTCCTCATGGCGACTCCTCATGGGACGGGTTTCAGGCAAACGTTGGATCGTTGATCTTGTTCGATCCGGAGAGAGCGGGGCTGAGTCCGCGACAGCGACCGTGCGGAGGTCCGACCAGCAGAGGAAATCCATCGTACATGGCTGTGGTTGGTTCTGTACATGGGGGGGAGGTGGGTTTGGGTCAGGAGTCCGGACTGTTTTCACATTGGGTGTAGAGCGATCGGGTCGGGATTTCAAGGCAAAAAACAAATCCCCTCCCGCCCAGTGCTTCGGCGGGAGGGGATTTGTTGCTTTCGGGCAAATCGACTTGTCAACGGGGCAACGTGTCAACGAATCAACAGATCAACAGATCGATGACCGGCACGGCTCCGTCGATTGCCCTCTCGATCAGTCCTGCTCTTTACGAGCCTTCTTGCGATTCCGCTTGCGCGCCAGTGCTTCCTTGACGCGGCGCTTCTCGCCCGGCTTCAGGTAATAGGAGTGACGTTTGACTTCCTTGATAATGTCTTCCTGTTGTACCTTCCGCTTGAAGCGACGGAGCGCGTTTTCCAGCGGCTCGCCTTCCTGCACACGAACCTCTGCCATTGGGATTACACCTCCAGACTCGCCAGCATGGCTGCTACAAGCATACGGGATTCACACTTTCCAGACAACCCGCCAGCCCCGGTCTCCCACCGAAACAACAAAGCGACCGTCGCCTCCCATCCTTGCCGCCACGTATACTCAATCTCGGATTCCAGGGAGAAATAACTTTGATCCGAACCTATTCTGGCAAGTCACCGACCATCGCCGAGGGCTGTTACGTCGATCCCTCCGCTCAGCTCATCGGCGACGTCACCCTCGGTGCGCACGCGAGCGTCTGGATGAATGCCGTCCTTCGCGGCGACGTACACTCCATCCGTGTCGGCGCAAAGTCCAACGTTCAGGATTGCGCCGTCCTCCACGGCCAGCGCAATCTCTATCCCGTCCTCGTCGGCGAGCTGGTCACCATCGGCCACAACGCCACCGTCCACGGCTGCGTCGTCGAGGACGCCGTGCTCATCGGCATCGGTGCGCGCGTACTCAACAACTGCCACATCGGCGAAGGCTCCATCATCGCCGCCGGCGCGGTCGTCCCCGAAGGAACCACCGTGCCCCCGCGTACGCTCTGGGCCGGAGTCCCTGCCAGAATGCGACGCGAACTCACCGACGCCGACCGCGAGATGATCCTCCACTACGCCCGAAACTACCTCGACTACACCGAAATCTATCTCCGCGAGTCTGAAAAATAGAGCAGTTCCACAGTAGGTATACCCAGCGGGAGTGTATCTTCGCGCAGCTTTTCCTTAAGAAAAGCTGCACCTCGCAATTTTGGCTCGGGCACAGTAACGGTGAAACTGCTCTAAACCTCGCGCTCACCTGGCAATGCGCACAAAAAAGCCCCGCTTTCCGCGAGGCTTTTTCCTGATTCCGCTGCCGCCTTCAGGCGCCTGCCGGACGCGGATTCGACTTGTCATA
>JAJZFR010000231.1 GCA_021805265.1 Acidobacteriota bacterium
GCTCCTTCATGCAGAGCAGGTTTTTTCCCTGAACCAGGACTTCTCCGGTTGTCCTGCCTCCGCGCCAGGAAAGCAGACCCAGCAAAGCCATCACCAGCGTGGTCTTTCCCGCACCACTCGATCCCACCATCCCCAGCGCTTCTCCGGCGTACAACTCAAAATCAACACCCCGAAGCACACTTCGCCTTCCGTACTCAGCCGCAAGGCGAACACGCATCACTGCCGCGCTCATCGTCCACCTGCCGGAAAATGACCTTGCATGCGGCGAAGATAATCCACCTTCCAGACCGGACCAGGTGAAAGAATCGCGCTGTCAACTCCGCTCAACTGCGGAGAAACGGCCTGTAAAACATTCGGATAAACCAGATAGATAAACGGCTGCTGATCGGCCACAACCTGCTGCACCCGGTCGATAGCTATCTTCCGCTCACGCGGCGATGTGCTCGACGCCTGCATCCGCATCTCCCGGTCAATCTCCGCCTCCCATGGCGTTGCCGGTGCCTTTTGGGATGGATTCCATTGATGATTCGGTGACGAGCTGAGCCACATATTCATCATCGTGCTGGGATCTGGCTCGGCATTGGAGACGCCGAGCAGGCAGGCTTCATAGTCCTGCCTGCGCATCAGTCGCTCGATCAAGGCCGGAAAGTCCAGCTCCACGATCGTCACCTCCATCCCGGTTGCTGCAAGATCTTGCTGGATCAGCGAAGCCATCTTCTGCCGCGCGCCGTTGCCAGCGTTTGTAAGGATGGAAAATCGCACTGGATGACCGGTCGCGTCATACAGTTGTTGGCCGCTGCGATGAAATCCTGATGCAATCAACATCCGCTCGGCATCGGCAAGATTCTCGTGAGGATATTTCAGATCGATGTCATGCCAGAGATGGTTCGCCGGAGAGATGAAATCAAACGCTGGCGTGGCGTGCCCGTCATAGGCGATGCGCGCCAGATCGGCACGATGAATCGCCTCTGAAATCGCTACTCGGAATCCGCGATTGCGAAACCATGCCTTCTCAAAGTCAGGCAACGGAGCAGCGGGGAACTGGTTGAACCAAAGCTGCTCGGTATTCAGCGAAGCGCCAAGATCATGAACTGCCTGCGGTTCCCTTCGCGCCAAAACCGCAAAGTACTCCGGGGAAATTCCGTCGATCACATCATAGTCTCCGCGCAGGAAATTCGCAGTCTCCTGCTCGCGATTGTTCAGAATATCCAGCCGGATACCCGTCGCGTATGGCAGTTGCACTCCCGCTGCGTCGCGACGCCAGTAGTATGGATTTCTGCGCAGTCGCACGTATTGTCCGCTTTTGTCTTCCGCCAACGTGAATGGTCCCGAAGTCACGCGCCCCTGGCTCGGGCGATTGGCCGGCTCAATCGCAATCTCATCGAAGATTCCCTCTAGCCCAGGGATCGGCCTGGGCAGATGCACACGCACGGTAAGGTTGTCCGGCGTATCCACAGTTACCTCGGCAGGCGATAAAAACTCCTCGGCAACAACCGACTGCGTCTCCGGTGCCAACACGCGCCGCAGCGACCACGCAACGTCGGCTGAGGTCAGGGCGCTGCCGTCGGAAAAACGCAATCCATTGCGCAGATGAAAGACTAGCAATCTTCCCTGCGTTGATATCTGATAGCTTGCCGCAAGCTGCGGCTCCGGCTTTCCACTCAGGCGGTTCAAGCGGATCAGCACACCGCCCGTCAGATAGCGCACAAGCTCCGATGCCTGATCGTCTACCTTCGCCGGATCGAAGGTTTTCGGGTCGTAGTGAATGGCCCACACCAGTTCGCCCGGCTGTCTCGGCGCCGTCTGACACGGCGCGCAGACCGCAGAGAACAAGATCGGCAACGCCAGTACGGATATCCACCCGCTACGCATACGCTTTTTCCTCGCTGGCAAAGCATTCCAGGAGCAGAAGCACGATCACCAGCAGCGCAATGGGCAGATAGACCCAATGCGAACTAACCAGCAGCGCCGAGTTGTCCAGCTCCAGCAGCATCGCGCCCCACGATGGAATTGGCTCGCCCACTCCCAGTCCAAGTGCGCCCAGATTCGCCTCCGCCATAACAAACGCCGGAACGCAGACCAGGAATTGCGGCATCATCAACGGACGAAGCTGTGGCACCACGTGCACCCGCATCAGTTGCCCTGTCGTCAGCCCGCAGGCTCGGCCCTGCAGCATCCACTCCGAACTGCGCATCCCCTGCGCGCCGCGATAAATCACTCGCGCAAAAGCCGGCCAGCCCAGCACCGCGAGCACTGCGAACGTGATGACGGCCGTGACCAGGGGCGAAGCCGTCAGCGGCAGCAGCGACCGAACCGTCATCAGCAGGAAAAGCCACGGCAAAGACAGAAATCCGTCACTGACAAACATCAGCACCGCTGCAACCCAGTGCGGGCTGAACCCTGCAAGCAGACCAAATCCGGCGGCAAAGAAAATACTGATCGTCGCGGCCGCCGTCGCGCCGCTCAGCCCGATCAGAAGCGCCGCCGCTGTCCGCACCAGACGGTCCCGGCCCAGTGCATCGGTACCCGCCGGATGCGCAGCCGAGGCGGGTGCCAGAATCGCTTCGCGATCCTGCGCAGAATAACTCCAGTGCGTCAGGCACAGCGCCAGCACCGAAGCCAGCACCATCAGCAGCAGAAAAACGCTCGGCAGCAGCTTCTTCATGCCACCTCCAGCGTCGCCGGGCGCGTCGCAATCAATCCCGCCAACCCCACCGCGCAGCCCAGCAGCAGACTGATCGAAGCCAGCACGGGTAGGTCGCGGTTCATCACCGCCGACCAGGCAAGCTGCCCCACTCCCGGCACTGAAAAAATCACTTCAACGGGAACCAGCGCTCCCAGCGCGGTCACCAGCGATAGTGTCGCCAGTGAGCACAACTGCCATGCGACATTTGGAAGGATATGCAGCCGCAACAACGCTCGTGCAGACAAGCCTTGTGCGCGGCCCAGCATCAGGTGCTGCGAGCGCCACGCGTCTGCCAGCATGCTTTGGAGAAACTTGAACTCTCTGGCGGCAATCAGCACGGAAAGCACCAGCGTCGGACCGCCTGCTTCGGAGAGAATGCAGGCTGTGGCCATCGCCGCTGCCGGAATCGAGAGCAGCAGCGTGAATGGCGCTCCCCACAGTATCCTGTTCCCGCGCAGACCACTGATCGGCAACGCAGCGCAGATCGCTAAAAACCATCCGCAGACGATCCCCTTGCCCAGCAGCAGCGCCGAGACCGGAATCCTCACCGCGAGTAGATCCACGACCGGCCGTTCATATTGACGGGACTGGCCAAGGTCTCCATGCAACCACCGTTGCATCGTCTCCACTGCAATTCCGCCCACTGATTGCCGCCGGTCATCTTCCATCTGCATTTCCACCCGCACAGCCTGCCCATATCGCGCATCCATCTCCCGGAGATCGGAAAAAAATCCCGGTGCGCAACGCACCAGCAGAATTGTTCCCATCGCGGCGAAGAGCATCAGCAGTGCGG
>JAJZFR010000336.1 GCA_021805265.1 Acidobacteriota bacterium
GGGATGGACTGGAAGGCACCGCTGCGCGTGATGTACCCTGCGAGGGAAGCGATGAACAGGCTGATCCGACAGCTACGCGACGCACTCGTGCAGGCCTTTGCGCACGACGCGCTGAACACGGCCAAGGCTACGGCGTACTCGGGCATCCTGATGCTTTTTCCAGCGTTTCTGGTGCTCACTACCTTGCTGGCGCTGATACCTGAGGGGAACACGCTGCTGGACCAGTTGAGAGACGGCGCGGATCAGTTTCTGCCCGCAGACACGATGTCCCTGTTGCAATCGTATTTTCAGTCGCGTCGGGTTCATTCGCTGCAACTGATCCTTTCGGCGGCGGCGCTGAGCAGTTTTGCGGCGCTGGGGGTGATGCTTTCGCTGATGGAAGGTTTCCGGCGCGCCTATCGGCTGCCAGCCGACGACTGGGGATTTTGGAAGCGGTGCTTACGGGCGGTGATGCTTGGTCCTGTGGCGCTGATTCCACTTACTGTGGCGACGATTCTGCTGATCTTTGGACACCCGATCGAGCAGTGGATGATCGACAACTCGGACCATGGGTTGCGGGCTGCGGTGTTGCTGCTTTGGCGGCTGGTGCGGTGGGGGCTGGCGATGGTGACGAGCATGGTTGTGCTGGGGGTGGTGTATCACTTTGGGACGCAGCGCAGGGAGCACTGGCGCTGGATTGCGCCGGGAGCTGTGGCGGCTACGATGCTGTGGTTTCCGGCTACGCTTGCCTTCGGGTGGTACGTGACGCGGGTTGCGGATTACTCGGTGATTTATGGTTCGCTGGGAACGGTCGTGGCGACTCTGGGCTGGCTGTATCTGACCTCGTTCAGCGTTCTGTTTGGCGCGGAGTTGAATGGAGTCCGTTGCCGCGAGCGAATGGCGCGCAGTGTGAGTCTTCCAGAGTCCACAGCGGTCTGAGCAGCCGTGACGGCCTGCCAGGGGTCCGCAACCTGGGGCGTTTGGCTGGCGTGGTTCCTGTACAATTGAGCGGGTTGCCGATTCCGGCGAGAAGGGTTTGCCTGGCTTATCGGCGCGTGGCGCTCATCCCCGGCGTATTTTTCGGGGCTTCTTCGAGGAGCTTTTGCGCTCCTGTACGTTGGTCTTTTTCCGGTTTCTGAACCGTGCAGCACAATGGAGTGTTTTTGATGTCTACGGTTGGCCTGAAAGTTTCTGAATCCTCCCTTTCGCGTCGCGCGAAGATTGTTGCCACCCTGGGTCCCGCTTCGAATACAGAACCCGTTTTCCGCCAGCTTGTTCGCGCCGGTCTGGATATAGTGCGGCTCAATTTTTCCCATGGTACACACGAGGAAAAGCTGGCGCTGATCCAGATGATCCGCAAGGTGAGCCGCGAGGAGAAGAAGCCACTTTGTCTTCTCGCCGACCTGCAGGGGCCGAAGATCCGCACCTCGAAGCTGAAGGATCACAAGCCGGTCATGCTGGTGGCGGGGGAGAAGATCACGATTACCCCGCGCGAAGTGGAGGGTACGGCTGAGCTGGTGGGAACGACGTTTACCACGCTGGCGGAAAACGTCGAACAAGGCTCGCGGATTCTGCTTTCGGACGGGCTGATCGAGCTGCGCGTGGCCGAGGTGAAGGGCGATGATGTGGTGTGCGAGATCGTCAACGGCGGGAAGCTGGGCGAGAACAAGGGCATCAACCTGCCGGGAATCGCGGTGCGTGTGCCTTCGCTGACGGAAAAGGACGCGATCGATCTGGAGTTTGCGCTGAAGAGCGGTGCGGATGCGGTGGCTGTGTCGTTTGTTCGCACGGCGGAGGACGTGAACCTGGTCCGCAACCGGGTAGCCGCTTACGGGAGCAATACGTGGATCATCGCGAAGCTGGAAAAGCCGCAGGCGATCGAGCACCTGGACGCGATTCTCGAGGTGGCCGACGGGATCATGGTGGCGCGCGGCGATCTTGGGGTCGAGGTTCCGCCGGAGAAGGTACCGGCGCTGCAGAAGTTGATCATTCGTCGCGCAGCGCACTATCGCAAGCCGGTGATCACGGCGACGCAGATGCTGGAGTCGATGATCGACAACCCGCGCCCGACGCGGGCCGAGGTCTCTGACGTGGCCAACGCGATCTATGACGGGACGGATGCGGTGATGCTTTCCGGCGAGTCGGCGATGGGTGCGTATCCGGTAGGCGCGGTCGAGATGATGGCGCGGATCGTGGCGGAGACGGAAGAAAACATCGCCCATGCCCATGCGACTGGCCATGTTTCGCACCTGCCTCGGCACAAGGCGCTTTCGGTGGCGGAGACGATCTGCGAGGCGACGGCCCATGCGGCGACCGATCTCGAACTGCGCGGGATTGCGATCTTTACCGAGACCGGGGCAACGGCGATCAAGCTGTCGAAGTACAAGCCGGTGGCGCCGATTTACGCATTCAGCTCGGTGGAGATTACGATCAACCGGCTGAATCTGCTGTGGGGGGTTACGCCGATCCAGTGCGCGAAAGTGAATACCGCCGAGGCGATGGTGGAGTTGACGGAGACGCTGCTGGAGCAGCATGGCTACGCGCGCAAGGGTGAGATTGTGGCGATTGTGGCGGGAACGGGCACGAAATCCGGCTCGACCAACTTCCTACGGCTACACAAACTGGGCGACCGTATCTCGCGGGCCTGAACGAACCTAAAGTTGCGACGTCCTCGGCGTGCTTGAAGGCAGGCCGAGGACATTCTGTTTCCGGACAGTGTTAACAGGACCGGATTACTGCTGGCCGACGTTGTACTGGAAGCGAAAGCGTAGCTGGAGGTATGGGCCGTGGAATTCGCGCGGCAGGGGCGGGTAGTCGGCGCCCTGAATGGCTCCCCATGCGGCGCGGTCAAGGGCCACGTCGCCGGAGCGCCCGGTGAGGATCATGCCCTGGGGCGCGAGGCGTCCGTTGGGCAGAATGGTGAAGACGATCTCGACCTCGCCCTGCTTGTAGATCGGGGGATTGACTTCCTCGGGAATGAGCGGGTCCCAGGTGCGATAGGTTTCACGGATGACGCGCTGCATGTAGGGTCCGAAATCGACGCCCTGAGTGTCGGAGAGGATTTGTGCGCCGCCGGCAGCGCTGGGGTGCTGGCTGAGGCCGCCGCCGGTGATGGCTCCGCCGCCGGCATTCTGACTGAGGTCGCGGGCGGAGTTGCGGAGGGCCTGGCGCATCATCTGCTGGGGGTCCTGAAAGGCTTTGGCAAAGTTGGGCTTGGCAGGCACAGGCGCCTGGCGCGGAGCCTCGACGGGCGCGGCGGGCTGGGGCGTGGCGACGGGCGGCGGTGGCGCGGGGGCAACGGCCTGTTGCTGCTGCGGGGCTGGCGCAGGCGGCGCGGGCTTTTTCTCGAGTTCCTTCAGCGCATCGAGCGTTTTCTTGTCCACGTGGGACTCGCTGGGCTTGAGGGGAGCGAGTTTTGGCTTGGCCTTCTGAACTTCGCGCAGGGCGTCTGGCAACTGGTCGAGATAGGTGAGGTCCTTGCGCTGCTTGATGGCGTCGAA
>JAJZFR010000319.1 GCA_021805265.1 Acidobacteriota bacterium
TTCTTGCGGTCACCTGTTTTTGCAATCTTGGCCATGGATACTGATTTCTCTCCTCGAAATTGTCTCGGCACGCGCTCTCATTCTGAGCGGCTTCAACGGCGTGGTCCGCGTCGTCCTCACACCTGCCGGAGGCGCAAACTCACTTCCTCAAGTCTACACGAAAGCTATTGCCAATCCTGCTCGCGCGCTGCCTCTACCGGTGCCGCAGCGGGCAAAATCTGCACCAGCGGTTTCCCCTCCGGCGCTTCCGGGCGCGTAGCCGTCTCGTGCTGACGCCTGGCCGCCGCGTCCAGATCAACGGCAACTCCACCCGCCACGATTACCGGCGCATTATGCACAAAGCTCAGGTCGCGCGTCACACGAAACAGCACCGGCGTCGCCGCCACCACTGCCAGCACGGAAAACCAGCTTCCGTCCAGGCCAAAATCTCCGCCCGAGAAAAAATAAGAACCCATGGGGTAGCTCTGCACCACCGATGAGTGGCTGGTGACGCCGTTCACCGGCAGCCCGAAGACCAGCGCCTGCGCCGCAACCCACCCAAAATGAATCCCCCACGGAACCCACAGCGCCCGCGTTCTCAGGTAGCCGATTCCCAGCATCAGCCCAAACGCAAAACACATCGCCATACTGGCCCGGCTTGCCCCCGGCAATCCCATCTGCATCAGCCCGTACAGAATCGCCATCAGCATCACCGCCGACGGCTCGCCCATCACGCGCGACAGCAACTGCAAAGGATACCCCTGAAAGGCGATTGTCGCCGCCAGCGTCGCCAGCGCGAAGAAAACCCCATCCGCCGCCAGCCATCCAAAAGAGACCAGCGAAAGCGAAAAATGTACCGCAATCCCGCCCAGTGCCATGGGCAACAGGCAGACCAGCGCCAGCGCCCAACCCAGGCCAATCCCCAGCCCGGCCTCGCGCCGCCATCCAAAGCGCAGCGTCAGCCCCTGCTGGGCCACCGGATCGAGCTGGCTGTCGCGCATCATGCCCAGTGCCGCAAAGCCGATCAAAAGCAGAAACGCGAGCATTCCCTGCTCGATCAGCGGCTCCCACGAGGACCGGGCAAACCCGCGCGCGCCACGCTCGGCCAGCAATCGGGCGATCAGAAACACCAGCGCCGCCAACAGAAATCCGCTCGCCGAACGCGCACGCGCAAACTCAGTCCGACGGCGCTCAGTTCCCTTCACGGTCATGCTCTCCGGCCTCATTGAGGATTGTGTTCCAGCCAATTCCACGGGGCGCTCAATCCGCAGAATCCGGTTGCCTACTCTTCCGTATAAAACCGGGCAATCTGGCGAAACTTCTGTTGCCGCGCAGCAATCATCTGATCCACAGTCATCGCCTTCAACTGCGCCAGGTGATAGCTCAGGCAGCTATCGAGCAGCGCTGTGGCCCCGTCCGGGTCGCTGTGCGCGCCCTCGGCAGGCTCGGGAACAATATCGTCCACGCAGCCCAATTCCCTCACCTCCTGCGCCGTGATCCGCATCGCCTCTGCGGCCCGCTCCTTGTGCGCCGCGTCGCGCCACATGATCGCCGCGCAGGCTTCCGGGGTAATCACAAAATAAAGCGCGTTTTCCAGAATCAGAACCCGATCCGCCACCGCCAGCGCCAGCGCGCCGCCCGAGCCGCCCTCGCCCGAGATAATCGCAATCGTCGGCACACGCAAGCGCGCCATCTCCCGCAGGTTCCGCGCAATCGCCTCCGCTTGGCCGCGCTCCTCCGCGCCAAGGCCGGGAAACGCGCCGGGAAGATCGATAAACGTGATCACCGGCCGGCCAAACTTTTCCGCAAACTTCATCGCCCGCAGCGCCTTGCGATAACCCTCCGGATTGGGCATCCCAAAGTTCCGACGCACTCGCTCTTTGGTCGAGCCGCCCTTGCGGTTGCCGATCACCATCACCTCTTCGCCGTGGAACCGCGCCAGGCCACAGGCAATCGCTTCATCGTCGCTGTAGGCGCGATCCCCGTGAATCTCGCTGAAGTCGGTAAACAGCCGTTCGATCAGGTCCATGGGATACGGGCGCTTGGCATGCCGTGCGCGCTCTACCTTCATCCACGCGGGCGATACCGCTCGCGCCTCGATTGAAATTCCTGGGGAAGTCTCGCTCATTGACTACTCAACCGTATTCCCTCGGGCCAGCTATTTTCCGCGCCCTGATTTCTCGTGTCTTGATTCCTGGTGTCTTGACTGCCAGTGACCCGATTTCCCGGCCCTTACGATTCTACGGTCCCAGCCTCAAAGGCACAAATGCCCTGACGCGTTCCATCTCCGCCAATCCCCATACCCATCCCTACGCCAACACCTGCACCGACCCGCGACCCAGCAGTTCCTCGATGGACTCCACCCAGCTTCGATCCGCCGCAACAGATGCTGTCTTCGGCTCCAGAATCACCTCGAACTCGTCCGCCTTTTTCAGGTGAATCATCACCTTCCCCGGCCCTGGTGCTGCTGCAATTCGCGCCCTCACCGTCTCCAACTGCTCCTCGCTCAGCCGATCCAGGTTCAGCCGCAGCCGTACCCCGCTCGGGAGCCGAACCTCCACCTCATCGAGCGCCTGCAACCCGCTGATCGCCAGCTTCGGTGACGAATCCTCCTCGCCAATCAGCGCCCCGCGCAACAGAACCGCAGCCTCGGTCTTCAACTGCTCGGAAAGCCGTTCATAATCCTTGGCAAAACAGATCACCTCCATCTTGCCCGAAGCGTCCTCGATATGCCCCTGCGCATACATCTTGTCGTTCCGTTTGCTCTTCGCCGCGCGCATCCCCACCAGCACTCCGGCCACTGCAATCTCCGACGATCCATCCCGCTGCTGGCCCCACCTCGGAGCCGCAGTAGGCTTCATCTCCAGCGCATCGGCCACGCTCACCACCCCGCTCAGGTTGTGCAGCTTCTCGGCATACTTGTCCAGCGGATGCCCCGACACAAAAAATCCAAGCACCTCTTTTTCCGCTGCCAGCCGCTGATTCTCCTCCCAGTCGGCCACTCGTGGCAGGTCGTTCGCGTCCCGGCCAGCAGGCGCAGACTCCTGAAACAATCCAAACAATCCGTGCTGCCCCTGCGCTGCGTCCTTCTGCGACTTCTGCGCGCGCTCCATCGCCCGGTCGATCGCCGCCGTCAACTGCGCTCGACCGCCCATCGCGTCCAACGCCCCAGCCTTGATCAGCGACTCCATCACCCGCTTGTTCATCAGCCGAAGGTCCACCTGCTCACAGAACTCCCAGAAGCTCGCAAACGTCTTCCCTTCCCCTTCGAGCGCGCGCCGCGCCGTCAGGATCGACTCGATCGCATTCCCGCCGACGTTCTTGATCGCTGTCAAGCCAAACCGAATCGCCGCGCCACTCGGAGTAAAGTGCGCACCCGAGTGGCGAACATCCGGCGGCTCGACCGCGATCCCCATCTCGCGGCACTCCTGGATGTATTTGACGACATTCTCCGGCTTCGAAATTTCCGACGTCAGCAGC
>JAJZFR010000048.1 GCA_021805265.1 Acidobacteriota bacterium
CCTGGACCATTCGAGAATCTTTTCGCGCTGGATCAGCACGGCGAAGAGGGCAGGTATCACGAGCGAGTCCAGACGGACATCGGAGTGGTACTGTATGAACGTCCAATTGCGATGCTGAAGCTGTACGGCAAGTGAGACGGCAATGACCAGTATCACGGCACCCAGGACATAGAGGCGTTGACGCTTGCGCGTGAGACACAGGATGGCGGGGAGCAGGAGATAAAAATGTTCCTCGACGGAAAGAGACCAGAAGTGGGCCGTAAACCAGCCATTGAACAAGAGTCCCTGTCCCATAAGGCTCGTGTAGTTGCGAAAGAAAAACAGTGCGCCAAAGATGTCTCGGCCGACGTGGGGAATCCAGGCCAGGCCCGATAGAACAGACAGAACGATGAGATAAAGCATGGCAGGAGGAAGGATACGAAAAGCTCGACGAACATAGAACTGTTTGAGGCTGATAGCCCCGAACCGGCGCTCCTCGGCAAGCAGCCTGGAACAGATAAGCAGACCGCTGATGGCAAAGAAAACGTCCACGCCCACGTAGCCGTAATCGTAGAGCCAGCGCGTACTGAAAAAGCCGACACTCAGGAGCGCGCCGTGATGGCACATGACGGCCAGGATGGAGATCGCGCGCCAGCCATCGAGCGTGGGCATGTAATCTTTTGACTTTCGCGCGTCCTTTATCTCGGAGCGATCTCCGGCTGGTTTCCTGAGCATGTAAGTGGACATCTCCTGATGCGTAGATGGGGAAAACTTTACGGACGAGCGTCTGTTGGGTGTGCCGCAGGGCACAGCCGCTTCGGGAAGTCGACGAGGACTCATTAACGATGAGAGCGATCACGTCAAGCATATGACAGGCGCGGCAGGCCAATAGCCAGGACGGTAGCTATGCGCGAGGGGACACCGGTTCTGTTGTGGGAAGGGCCGGGAATTCGGCTCGATCCCATTCCAGGCGGGGCGCTGAGCCACCGGAATGTGGATCAACTGGATGGTCGTTGAGCGGCAGGCTGTGTGGCGCGGCATCGAGAAGACGCCGCAGCGCCGCAGTTGGGATTCTGCGGCGCTGCGGTGGAGATTGAGCAGGGCGCGATCAGCTCATGTTGTCGACGTAGCGTCCGACGAGGGTAGTTTGCCCTGAGGTTGGGTCCTTGAGAAGCAGACCCACGACGCGGACGTTTGCGCCATCGGTGAGGTTGCCGATGCCGGTCCAGCCTTTGCGGAACTCGGTTTTTCCGGTGAGGTAGACGGTGACGGTCTGTGGAACCAGGACGCCGGCGAAGCCATCGACCTGAATCTGGAAGGTCTGGCTGGCGGAGTCGATGCTACCCGCGACAACGGTTCCGTTGAAACCCCAGTCGCGCAGAACGACACGGTGGGCGGCGACAGATTGTGGGTTCGCTGCGCCCGTGGCCGGGCCACCGATAGCGACATCCTGACCGGCGAGAAGCAGGCTCTGGTTGAAGAGGAATTGAGCGAGTTGGCCGTGCATCCAGTAGATCGAGTATTTTTCGCTGCCGGTGAGGTCAACCTGGGCGATCTGGCCGAGTGAGATTCCGGTGGTGGTTGGCAGCAGACCGCGTACATAGAGATCGAAACTGGTAGCCGGGCCGGAAGCCGGAGCGACGTAGGTGACCTGGCCGCTGGCGAAGAAGCCCTGCTGGGAAAGAATATCGACTTCGTCGGCGTCGAGGGTCGCGTCCGCTTTGTCGAGTTGACCGGAGACCTGGACGATGCTGGAGGTAGTGAGCTGGGCGAGGCTTGCGTTTGCGTCCCAGTCGGTTTGTCCGTTGACGTTGATGGTGAACTGGCGACCGTGCGGTCCCTGAACGACGAAGGACTGAGCGCTGGAATTGACGCTGACGACGGCGGCGGTGAACTCGTCGATGTAGGCCTCCGGATCGGAATTGGCGACGGTATCGACGGCGAATGTCGGGTTGACGGTGCCGGTGATCTGCCCGTTGCTATCGACCTGGATGGACTTGGCCAGACTGAAGTCGAGATGGATGCCAACGGGCGCGCCAGCGGTGGCGACGACGAGCGGATTGGCGAGCGGAAGAGTGACCGAAGAGGTGGTGAGGGTTGCGGGTTCCGAGGCGATGGTTGGTGCGACGCCGGAGGCGGTGTTGAGATACCCGAGGGTTGCACTGCCGAGCGAGATGGTGACGCTGGTGTATGTTCCGACGGGGACATCGTTCATGTCGAGCAGAGTGTTGAGGCCGTTGAAGCGGGCGAAATCGACGGTAGGCGCGCCGCTGAGCAACTGGACAGAGTTACCGCTGGCGTCGGTGACGGCGATGCCGTTGAGTACGACAGCGAAGGAGGTGACGGCGGCCATGGGCGCGTCGGTTCCGGTGACGAAGGAAGCTCCGGTGGCTGTGTTGGCCGGAGTGGTGGAGGTGGAGTTCATGGAACTGCTGCCGCATCCTGCCAGCCCGAGAAGAACAGAGGCGAGAACGGAGGCGACGACGGGGAATTTCGGGAGTGATGGAAAAGGTGTCATTGAGAATCTCCTGTACCGGTTCGGTCTGATGTAGTGTGACCAAGGGGCAGGGAGCAAGGCGGCTGGGCGCGATGTGGACGCCGGAAGCGCGCGAAGGGAAGCATGGGAAATCAAGCCGCAGCAGGCCGGTGATCGACGGTCAAGGTTGACACGTCGATTTCACGAGCGATGAAGTCGAGCGGTCAGTGGGCCTGGTGTTGGGCGTTGTGTTTCTGGTTGTAGATTTGACGGCTTGCGCCGTTCTGTCGCTGGTTGATCCGGGCGCGCTGCTGACCGCTGAGTTTGCCGCCGTTTGCGGCGCGGTCGGCATGGATCTGCTGATTGATTCCCTGCTGACGGTTTTCCGCGCGGGCGGCTTCGCCGGCGGTCATCTGACCGCTGCGAATGCCTTGAGCGATGCGGTCCTGCTGATTTTCCTGTCGAGCGCCGACCTGGCCGGAGAAGTGCTGCTGGGCAGCGTTGTGTTTGTCGTTGTAGATGGAGTGGCTTAGATTGTTTTGCTGGCGGTTGACCTGCTGGCGTTCGCCGGCGGTGAGCTTGCCGCCGTCGGCGCTGCGGTCGGAGTGAATCTCGCGATTCAGGTTGGCTTCCCGGGATTCGAGGTTTTTGGTTTCTCCGGCGGTCAACTGGCCGGACTGAACGCCGTTTGCGATGCGGTCCTGTTGGTTTTCGCGGCGGCTTCCAATGGGATTTCGTGGGGCGGGCGGCGTGGCTGAAGCTGGCGGCGTGGCGGGTGACTGAGCCAGAGCGAAGCTGGCGGCGAGTGTGGCTGTGGCAAGGATGGTGAAGATCGCTTTCATGGAACATCTCCTAACAACGTGCGTTCGGATGGCGGAGCGGAAACGGGTTTCGCCACCAAATGAGACGGGGAATTCGAGGGCGGGTTGTGGCGGGATGAAACTTTTTTGCGTAGTCGCGCGTCGGGCGGACTGGCTGGGCGCGGTTTGTTCGCGG
>JAJZFR010000404.1 GCA_021805265.1 Acidobacteriota bacterium
GAGCTTTTCCCTGCTCGCGGCGATTGCGATTTTCGCCGTTCTGGTCAGGCTGGGAGATCGGTTCACTCTGACCACGACTGCGCTGGCGCTGATTCTGGGCGGTGCGCTGGGCAATGTCTACGACCGCGTGCGCTATGCCTCGGTGGTGGACTTCATCGAGGTGCACATCGTGCGCTACCACTGGCCGGATTTCAATCTGGCAGACTCGGCGATTGTGATTGGCGCATGCCTTTTGTTTCTGGATACGCTGCTGCCGCAGAAGCCCGACGCAACGGTTGGCCACGCGGACCTCAGCGCTTCGAGCGTCTGAGCAATAGGGTTTCGGGAACGGCAGATTCGCACCCAGGTCCCGGAAATGCCGGGGACCTGGGGCACGCGAATCTCTTCATGATGGGCACCCGAGTCGCTTCATGATGGGGCACGCGAATCTCTTCATGATGGGGCACGCGAGTCGCTCCGAGTTGAGGCCCCGAGTCTCTGCATTCCATCCGTGAAAATGGTTCAGACGGCGACGGGGATGCGGGCGCGGAGTTGTTGTTTGCGGACGGTGAGCTGCTCGACCAGGTCGGTTCTGACGGAGTAGCCGCGGCCCGGAGTGTCGGGGATGGCGATCTCGCCGGAGGGCGAGACGGTGACCTCCGGTTCGATGATGTCCTCGGTCCAATAGCGGCTGGATGCGGAGACATCGCCGGGGAGCGAGAAGTTTTCGAGCGTGGAGAGGGCGATGTTGTGGGAGCGTCCGATGCCCGCCTCGAGCATCCCGCCGCACCAGACGGGGATGCCGCGCTCGAAGGCCGCGTTGTGTACGGCGATGGCCTCGGAAAATCCGCCGACGCGGCCGAGCTTGATGTTGAGGATGCGGCAGGACTCCATCTCGATTGCGGCCAGTGCGTCGCGTCGGTTGCGGATGGATTCATCGAGACAGATGGCGGTGTTGAGACGCTTCTGGAGCATGGAGTGGAAGTAGAAATCGTCGTGCCATAGAGGCTGCTCGATCATGAGCAGATCGAAGGCTTCAAAGGTTGCGAGATGATCGAGATCGCGCAGGCGATAGGCTGAGTTTGCGTCGCAGCTCAGGGTAATGGCGGGGAAACGATTTCTGACCCGCTCGAAGACCTCGACATCCCAAGCGGGCTTGCACTTGAGCTTGATGCGCTGGTAACCGGCGGAGACTTCGCGCTCGATCAGGGCGAGCAACTCGTCGATGGAGGACTGGATGCCGATGGAGACGCCGCAGGGGATGTGGTCGCGCGTTCCGCCGAGCAGCTTGCTGAGGGAGATGCCTTTGCGCTGGGCTTCGAGGTCCCAGATGGCGTTTTCGAGCGTGGCCTTGGCCATGCGATTGCCGCGCACCTGGCTGAAGAGCCGGGGAACCTGGCCACCGTGCTCAGGCTCTGCGGCGGCGAGCGTGGGGCCGAGTTCGTCGACCATCATCAGCCAGCAGGAATCGACCGATTCCTCGGAGAAATGGGGGTGCTCGCCGGCGGTGCATTCGCCCCAGCCGATAAGCCCCTCGGAGTGAACCTCGGCGAGAACGACGCGACGGTCGCGGGTGATGCCAAAGCTGGTCTGGAAGGGCCGCACCAGCGGCAGATTCAACTCGCGGAGATAAATGGCGTCGATCTTCATGATAGGTGCATCCTTCGTTGGTATTTCCTTGGTTCGTATTTATCCGGTTAACTTCGAGGACAGCTATGGGAATAACTTTCGACTTATGATTGGTTACTGAATACAGATAACTTCCGATTTTGTCAGACCTCCGGCTCGCGCCAGTGTCCGAGATGAAAGATACCGTCTCCTCGCTCGTTGCGGCTGTAGCCGATGATCGCGAGTCCGGATTGAAAGGCGTTTTCGAGGCGCTGACGATTCTCCGCCTGAATGAGAGCCGCATGGGCGCGTGTTGTTTCCTCCGACTTCCACTGGTAAATCTCCGCCGGGACTACGATCTGGAACGAGGCGTCCGATTGGTCGGGATTCCTCTGGTTCACCGCGTTTCCCGCAATCGCGGCGAGTACGCGCGGGGCGCGCAGCCACCACTCGGCGACCAGGCGATCCGTCGGCAATCCGCCCTGCAGACGTGATGAGGATACACCATAAAAGTTGGGTTCATAGCGACGAACAATGGCCCCGAGCTTGTGAATATTCAGATAGGCGTTTTTGATTTCGAGCGGGTCGAAGGTCCACTCCATGCGGTCGATGCCGCGGGTGAGCGCGTCCTGGCGCTGAGCCAGCTTGAGTTGCGCGCCGATCCTGCGATTGCGATAGCCGTCCCGCACGGCCAGCATGTGGGAGTGAAGATAGGTTTGAGGGTGGCCGCCGGCGCTCGCCTGATGGCCGGTTTTGACGCCGGGCAGGGAGAGCGCAAAGCCGATCAGGCTGGCCGGGTTGCCGGTGTCGGAGGCGCCAGGCAGATCGGTATCGAAGGCTCCGATAACCTGGCCGCCTATCTTCTGGGCCACCAGAAAAACACGCCGGGGAATGACGTCCCCATCGCTGTATCCCCAGACCTCGACCTGCAAATCGACGCAGGCTTCGAGTTCCTCGAGGCCGCGACAGGCGCGAATGATGATCATCGGCTGATCTCCCGAGTTTCGGCCAGTTCCCTTTTTGCCGCGCTCCAGAGGGCTTCGAGTCTGGCTGGCGAGTGGCTCGCCAACTTCTGCCCGGCGTTGGATTCCATCCAGGCGAAGCGCTGACGAAAGCGCAGGTTTGCGCCGCGCAGAGCCATCTCGGGATCGACCTTGAGGTGACGTCCAAGCTGGGCTGCGGTGAAGAGCAGGTCGCCCAACTCTGCCTCGATGGCGGGGTTGCGCGAGGGATCGTCGGATGGCTTTTCCGCTTCCGCGACGAGTTCGTTTGTCTCTTCCGTGAGCTTGTCGAGAAGCATGCGCCACTCGGGCCAGTCGAAGCCGACTTTGGCCGCCTTCGAGCCGATCTGCGCAGCCTCAGAGAGCGCGGGCTGAGCGCGCAGGACGCCGTCAAGTAAACCTGTCGATTCTGCTGCCGGGGTGGACTGCTTTTCGGCGCTCTTGATGGCGTCCCAGTTGGCGACCACGCGGTCGGCGGAGCCGTCTACCGTCGCGTTTACAGTGGCCTGATTTCCGGCCTCGCGCGAAGCCTTTTCGCCGAAGACATGGGGGTGACGGCGCACCAGTTTTTCGTTCAAACGATCAAGCACCTGAGCGATGGAAAAGCCGCCCTCGGCAGGTGGCTTTTCGCCGGCCATCTGGGCGTAGAACAAGACCTGAAGCAGCAGGTCGCCGAGTTCCTCGGCAAGGTTGGGCCAGTCGCGACGCTCGATTGCGTCGAGCACCTCATAGGTCTCTTCGAGGGTGTGTTTACGGATGGAATCGAAGCTCTGTTCGCGGTCCCAGGGGCAGCCGCCGGGGCCGCGCAGACGGGCCATGATGGCCACCGACCGGGCGAACGACTGCGCAGCCA
>JAJZFR010000194.1 GCA_021805265.1 Acidobacteriota bacterium
CGCTTGCTTTTGCGCGGGTGGCGGCGGTCGGTTTCAAGATCGAGCAGATCGTTGACGATGTAAGTCGCCGAGGCGGTGAGGCTGAAGCAGGCGAAGGCCAGCGCAGTGATGAATATCCCGCTCCAGTGGAGATTGTGAGCGAGCAGCAGGGGCAGGAACATCAGGATGTTCTTGGCCCACTGATGGAGTCGAATGGCCTTGAAAAAGGCACGCAGGGGATGGCTGCGCTCGTTGAACTCGCGAAGGGGTTTCAGGCTTCCGGCCATCATGCGTAGGCGGAGGGTTGGGTTTGCGACCATAGGCTGGCTGGAGTGCCGGAGTAGCGGCAGGTCGGGAGTGTCGTTGCCGATGTAGTCGAATTCCGGAGAAGACAGGCTGACCTTGAGTTGGTCGAGCTTGCTTTTGCCGGTCAGATTGGTGGTGCCGTTACTGCCCAGAACGCCGTCGAAGAGGCCGAGGTGGCTGGCTACGCGCTGAGCCAGGCGTTCGTCGGCACCGGTGGCCAGATAAATGGCGCGGCCTCTCGCGCGCTCCTCGCGAAGATATTGCAGCAGTTTGCGGTTATAGGGCAGATGCTGGACATCGATTGCAACGGCATCGGTCACGTAACGCTTGAATGCGGCTTTGCCCTGGAAGGCTTTCGCGGGCAGGGCCAGCGCCTTCGAGGGGTGGGAGCGAAGGAGCGCAAGGATGGAATCGTGGAGCGTGTCGGACTTGACCAGAGTGCCGTCCAGATCGACGCAGAGCGGCAGAAGTGTCTCGGAAGGAGCGCTTGCGTCCCTGTGGGTCTGGAGCACGTGTTCCCTCCTGGCGATGTCGAAGCAGCGGTTGACTGGGCTGAATCTGCGGGCGGATACAAACCGGAACGGTGCAGAGGATTAAGTCAAGTATACATTGGAGTGGTTTTCGGCTTGGCGAGTCATTGGGTCGGAATGTGGCAGGCCGTGTTGGTGCGAAGTGGGCTGGCGTGAGCGCGTGTGACGTGGAGGCGATCCATGGGGAGGATGCGGACGCGCTGGTGGTCGAGAAATTCGGGAAGAGCGCCGAGGGGTTGATTTTGATCGACGAGGAGGAGAATGGCGGGGTCGGCGGGGTTGTCGTGGCTTTGTCCGACGCCGACGCCGAAGATGGCCGGGTTGGCCAGGAAAAGCTCAGCGGCGCGGCTCTGTTTGACCAGAATGGCGCGGGCCAGGGCTGCTGCGGCTGGTTGCTGGGCTGGCTGCGGGGACGGTTGCGGGGACGGTTGCGGGGAGAGTTGCGAATCAGGCAGGGTAGCGGATTTCGAGACCTGCGCGACCTGGGTAGGGATACCGGCGAATTCGCGCGGCAGGTTCGGTGGCGGGTTGGAGCCGTCGGTCGCGATGGCGATGGCGGGGCTGCCGGGGTGGTCAAGACTGGATGCGAGGGACAGGCGGACGGCGGTGCCGGAGGCGTTGGCCCACTGCTGGGCGAGCGCGAGGGCTTTGTCGGCCTGAAGCTGCCGGGTTGGGTTCAACGTGGGCAAGGGGCTGGCCGGAGGCTGTGGAGTGGGGTAACGCAGGCAGGCGACCGGGTGGTCAGCGCCGCCGACGAAGGCGAGAGGACCGGGGGACTGGTTTGTGGCGGGCTGGGCAAGCTGGGCTTCCAGATCGGCGAGCACGTCGCTGGCCGGGTTGGCGATGGCGTGCTCGACGCCCAGACTGTCCGTGCCACCGGCGAAGAAGAGACCGACCGGCTCGGCGTTCGCGGCATCGACGACCAGGGCGCCGGAGTCGCCCGCGTCGGAGAAGCTGACGCCGGAGATGGCGATCTGGTTGGTGAATTTCTTGCGGAAGGCGTGGATTGTTTCGGCGCAGTCCTGGTAGTAATCGACCAGCACATCGAGACTGACGGCAGAGACCGGATCGCAGGTGAGTCCTGTGGTTCTGCCGCTTTTTGCGACCATCATGCCGAGCGTGGCTGCTTCGCCCTGGCCTTTGCCGGAGGAGACTCCGGGCGCTGCGGCATCGAGCGAGCCGTCGGGGAGTTTCGAGCCGAGTTCGAGGATGGCCCCGCGGGGATCGACGGCACCAGGAGAGACGCGGGCGAGCGCGGCATCGACGTTGGTGGCCGCCGAGTTGAGCGGAGGATAGGCGGCAAGCGTGGCGACGGCGGTTGCGCCTGGGCCGGAGCCGACGGGAGTGCAGGCGTTGTCAATCAGAGCCGGCTGGATGACGGATTCGCCGGGCAGGCTCTGGTCGCTGCGGGCGAGGACGTGATTGTTGCCGAGCGCGTACTGATTGCCCGAGGCGTCTTCAAGCAGTGCGCCGAGGGTACCGCCGCAACAGTCGGTCAACTGGCCGTGGTGAGTGTCGTAGTCAGAGTTGCTGCCGCTCGAGGAGCCGAGCGGGACGGGCAGCGCCAGACGCTGCTGATGAGCGATAGGGTTGCTGTCGATGCCGGAGTTGTTGAGCAGCAGCAGGGTCGAGCTGCGGGCGGCGGGCAGGGTGAGCGGCTGGGTGAGGGCTGGGGTGAGGGCTGGGGTCAGGGCTGGGGTCAGAGTGGGAGGGTTGCTCGCAACCGAGCCGACGATGTAGACGGCGGTGGGCGCGGGGACGCTGGCAGGCGCGGTGTAGGTGACGGAGCAGACGGTATAGGCCGGGTTGGGGCTGTCGATGGCTCCACGGGTGCATTGCTGGTTCGAGAGCGTTCCTGGGTCGGCAATGGCTGCGCCGGATGGGCCGGCGGCGAGCGAAAAACGTATCGCCGCGCTGCCGCCGACCTGAGCGATGGAGCCCGTGAGGGTGGCCGTGGCGTTGGCGGCGAGGGAGAGATTTTCCGGCGCGATGGGACGCAGAAAGCCGGGCAGGATGAGAATGTGTGCCGTGGCGGCGTCGGCCTCCGAGTTGGACCCGGTCTGGGCCAGTCGGGCGTGGAGGATGACCGGGATTTCTGCGGGGTCGAGCGTGGTGTAGCTGGGCGGGGTGTAGAGTCCGGCGGCGGTGATCGAGCCGGGTCCGGCGTGCGGGTCGCCTCCTGTGACCGACCAGCGGACCAGGGCAGGGGTTCCGTCAGGGAAGGCCGCCGACCACTGGATGGCTCCGTTGGTATCGACGAGGACCGCGCCGGTGGTTTTGTCCGTCATGGCGGGCTGTGCGGCGGCTCCGGCGACCAGAGAGCGGCTTTCGAGAGTAAGGGCGGAACCTGCGGCGAGGGTTGGGTTGAAGTTTCCACCGCAGCCCGCCAGGAGCAGAGCGATAGCGAGCGCCGCCATGGAGGCGACGAGCCGGGGAAGCGAATTGGGAGCCATCGGACGCACTGGTTTCAGTCAACTCCGGGAAAGCGCTCGGCGTTCGGAGGCCTGCCGTCAGAGTTCCCGGCAGACTCTAGGAGATCACCCGGCGCAGGAAGGCGCGCAGCCCGAGCCGCCCGAGGATTGCCAGAAACACCACCAGCGCCGGCAGGACGATCCAGACAGGCATGGAGTGAACCTGGGGAGTGACGGCCGAACGCAGCCCCTCACAGATATATACGATTGGATTCAACAAGACCGCAATCTGTAGCCAGCGAATTTTGTCTAAATATGCCCAGGGATAATAGACGCATCCCAAAAAGGTAATGGGAACGACAAGGATGGAGAAGACCAGGCCGATATGGCGCGGGCTGACGCTGGAGCCGATGGCGAGTCCGAGTGCGCCTGCGAGGAGGCTGGAAAGCACCAGGACGATGGCCATCAGCGGCCAGCGATGGAGGTCAGGGTAGACCGGCGAGGCGGGGATCCAGATGGCCATGGGTATGACCAGGCCAGCCGCGACGATGCTTTGCAGGGCGCTGAAGACGACCTTTTCGAGGGCCACGGCGGCGACCGGGACCGGGCACATGACGCGGTCGTCGATCTCGCGGGTGCTGCCGAACTCGGTCGAGAGCGGGAGGGCGACCGCAGCGATGCCGCAGAACATGATGGCGACGGCCATCAGTCCAGGCAGCAGAACGGTTCCGAATCCAGGGCCAGCCGTCGAGGCCATGGGGCTGCCGCCCGCCATGCGGGGCATGATGTAGGTGAAGACGAAGAGGAACAGCAGCGGCTGCATGCCGACGCGAAGCAGGAACGGGGCAAGTTCGCGGCTGATGACGCGGAGGTCGCGCAGGAGCAGTCCGTAGAAGGCTTTGACGAAGAGGGAGCGGTCGGAGATGGGATTATTCACGCAGGTCTCTCCCGGTGAGATGGATGAAGACGGTTTCGAGGCTAGGCTCATTGATGGCGATGTCGCGCAGGCCAAGCCTGGCGGCGGACTGGATGAGGTCGGGCAACAGGCCCTCGGCACCGGTGGTGAAGAGGCGCAGGCCGTCGTCCAGGGTTTCAATGTTCTGGACGCCGGAGCGGGTGGCGAGTTCTGCGGCGAGCGCCGCGAGCTGGTCCGTCTGGCGGAGGGTGAGCTGGATGATGGTCTGCGCGCCGAAGGTGTCCTTGAGCTTTTGCGGCGAGCCGAGGGCGAGCAGACGACCGTGATCGACAATGGCGACGCGGTCGCTCAGCGCGTCAGCTTCTTCCATGTAATGGGTGGTGAGGAGGACGGTAATGCCGTCCTTGCGCAGGCTTTGGACGGCGGTCCACATGGCCAGGCGGCTCTGCGGGTCGAGGCCGGCGCTCGGTTCGTCGAGGAAGAGGACGGTCGGGCGATGGGCGATGGCGCGGGCGATCTGGACCCGCTGAGCGAGGCCGCCGGAGAGTTGCGCCGGGAATGCCTTGCGGCGCTCGGTGAGCAGGAACTGGGCCAGCAACTGGTCGCTGCGGTCGCGCGCCTGAGCGTGGCTGAAGCCGAAGTAACGGCAGTGGTAATAGAGATTCTCGAAGATGGTCAGGGAGCGGTCGAGGGTGTTGAACTGGGGGACGACGCCGATCGAGCGGCGGGCGCGGGCGGGCTGATCGACCACGTCGATGCCGTTGATGCGCACCTTCCCCGAGGTCGGCAGGGTGCGGGTGGTGGCGACGCCGATGGTGGTGGTCTTTCCGGCGCCGTTTGGCCCGAGCAGGCCGAATATCTCGCCCTCTTTGACCTCGAGGTCAATGCCATCGACCGCGACAACGCGCTGCTTGCCTTCATAAACCTTGGTCAAGGCTTCAATTTCTACAATCACAGTGAGGAAATCCTGGGACAAATTGGTCGCGTCTTTTAGAGTACAGCAGGCTTGTCTGGGATGCGGGCTGTATTCTGCGGAAAGCGACGGAAAGCGCTTCGGGATGGTCAGGATTGGGATGGCAGTATCGACCGAGGGTACAATCAAGGTATGGCCCGAGGTTGGGAGAGCAAATCCGTGGAGGAACAAATGGCAGCAGTTCCGCAGCAGTCGCCGCACCCGTCTTCAATGGTCTCCGGCAAGGAACAGGAACGGCAGCGTCAGGTGAGGGTAGACAAGGCCCACATTGACCGTCAGCGTCAGGCGCTGGAGTTGCAGCGGGAGAACATCCTGTCGCAGCGCACCTCGAATCCGCATCGCCGGACGGCGCTCGAGGCCGCGCTCAAGCACGTGGAAGCGCAGATCGAGTCGCTGGGCTGACTTCTCGCGCTTGGCGACGGAGTGAAGTCCAAGCCCTAATCCCATGTCCGAGAATCCGGACATGGGGCACCCGAAGAAAATCCTGACTTTGAGGATTGCGAATTTTGCCTGGCCTGGCGCTCGCCTTGCGCTGCTCAGCGGGTGTTGCCCATGGTTCCGGTTGTCTCCCGGTGGAAGAGCAGGGAATTGGCCTGTGCAACCGGGGTCATGAGCACGTGGGCAATGTTCACGTGGGCGGGTCGCGAGACGGCCCAGAGAATCGCGTCGGCCACATCCTCAGGCGTAAGCGGCTGGAGGCCCTGATAGACCTTCGCAGCGCGGGCCTCGTCGCCGCGAAAGCGGACCCGGCTGAAGTCGGTTTCGACCATTCCGGGATCGATGCTCGAGACGCGCAGCGGGGTTCCGAGCAGGTCCTGGCGGAGGCCGTCGTTGATGGCTTTTTCGGCGGCTTTGGTGGCGCAGTAGACGGCTCCGTTGGGGTAGGTCAGTTCGCCCGCCGTCGAGCCGAGGTTGACAATGTGTCCCGAGCCGCGCTCGACCATGCCGGGCACCACAGCGCGCGTCACGTAAAGCAATCCCTTCACATTGGTGTCGATCATCTCGTCCCAGTCTTCGATGCTGCCCTGGTGGACTTTGTCCAGTCCGCGGCTCAGGCCGGCGTTGTTGACCAGGATGTCAATCTCGGCCCATTCGGCGGGTAGCGCGGCGACGGCGGCGGCAACGGCAGGCTGATCGCGCACGTCGAGCGGGATCGAGTGGACGGCTTGCGCGCCGCGCGCCTGGGCTGCTTCGGCGACCTTCGAGAGCTTGTCGAGGCGGCGGGCAGCAAGCAGAAGCCGCGCGCCCTCGGCGGCAAAGGCCAAAGCCGTGGCGGCTCCAATGCCCGCGCTGGCACCGGTGAGGAAGACGGTTTTTCCTGTCAGGTTCATGGCTTCAGTGTATCGAAGCCGATAGCGGCGGCCTCGGAATCTTTGACGGTGAGGGGAAGGCAGTAGCGGCTGAGACATGGTTTGCTGTGCAGGCGCCGTACGCGAAGATTATGCGTCAAGAGGTTGTCGAATATCTCCGGCACAGGGAGCAAGCTGTCTTCTGGCGGGGATAGAATTGTGGGCATGGATTGCGACTTCAGTTGCGACTTCACGGGGAATGGTTTTCAGGTGACTTCGAGTTATGTTCTGGGGTTGTCGGGGGAGCAGTTGAGCGAGTACTCGGTCGCGGGCGGGGCCAGCGCACCGGTCAGCGCGTGGCTGCGCAGCAATGTCTTTCTGCCGGGCGGCCTTGCGGTGACCTATCACGACACGGACACGTATTTTGCGCTGAACGACTGGCTGGGTACGCGGCGGGGCGAGGTGTCGGCGGGCGGGTGCCTGTCCACGTGGACAGGGCTGGCCTTCGGCAACGGCATCAACCAGCAGGGCGCCTGCACCGGCGCAACCGAATTCCACTTCACCGGCAAGGAACGCGACCCGGAATCCGCCCTCGCCACCAACTCCGGCAATGCACTCTGGTAACTCACTCCGGCAACGCGGAGAACGCGTCTTCGACTCCCAGGTCCGAAAATCCGAGGCGATACACTCGTAGGCACCCGGCACCCGGCCCAGGTCCGAAAATCCGAGGCGATACACTCGTGGGCACCCGGCGACGGCAAACGCCAGGGTGACAGCGGATTTCCAGCGGTTATTGGGGGCGGGCGGCGTGCTGTGCGGCCTGGAGGAGGCCGCAGGCCCAGTCGGTGTTGGCCAGGCCGGCGGCGATGGCTTCCGCGAATCGGTCGGCCATGAACTCGGCGACAGAGAGTTGGATGCTTTCGGCGCGGGCGGCGTCGAGGAACAGGGTGAGGTCCTTGTTGCCGAGGGTGACGGTTGCGCCGGGATGCTCGGGCGGGTGGAGCAGGAAGCCTGAGTATGCGGCGTAGAAAGGCGATTGGAAGAGAGCTGCGTTGAGGGTTTCGAGCATGGTTGCGGAAGCGATGCCGCTGGCCTCGGCAAAGACCACTGCCTCGCTGAGGGACTGGATCATCATGGTGATGAGGAAGTTTCCGGCGAGCTTGAGGGCGTGTGCCTGGGAGGGTCTCTGGCCGACGACGGAGATGCCCCGGCTGAGGGTTTCAAGGACAGGTCGTGCCCTGGCGATGGATTCGTCCGCGCCAGCGGTGACGATCCACAGACGGCCCTCGGCAGCGACGTTGGGGCGACCGAAGACCGGCGCAGCGAGATAGGCCTGGCGACGGCGGGCGTGTTCTGCGGCGAGGCGGTCAGAGAGCGCGACGCTGATGGTGCTCATGGCGAGGTGAAGCGCGCCGGGCGGGATGGCGTCGATGGCGCCGGGGGCGTCGGGGGCGCCGTCGGGCGGGAAAAAGACATCGTGATGCGCGGCATCGTCGAAGAGCATGGAGAGGACAATGTCGCGGCCAGCGACGGCCTCAGCCGGGGTAGCCGCGATGCGCGCGCCGTGAGCAGCGAGCGGGGCCGCGGCAGACGGGGTTCGATTCCAGACGGTGACGGCGTGGCCCGCCGCGAGCAGGCGCCGGGCCATGGCCTGGCCCATTTTTCCGAGGCCGAGAAGAGCGATGTCAGTCATTGCGTGTTGGATGCGGATTCAAGGTCTGCGGCGGCCTGGTTGATCGATTTGGTGAGGATGGTGAGCTGCTGCGCGGCGGTGGCGGAGTCTTTGGCGTCGAGGGCTTCGTTGACGCCGGGGATGTCCACGGCGGCGTAGCCGGTGTAGACGCCTGGGGCGTAGACGGTGTGTTTGTACCAGGGTCGGTTGGGCAGGCCGGAGTCACTGAGAAATGCGGCTTCTACGGAGCGGAGCGCCTGATTCAAGGCTGCGGGGTTTGCGGGCGGGTGAAACTGCCGGCTGCGGATGGCTGTGGCTGCCTGGGTGAATCGTGCGGCGGCGGCGAGAGCCGGGGCGAAGTCGAGGGCGTGGGCGGAGGGTTTGGCGCTGGCGGATTTGAGGTAGCCGGTCAGCTCCTCGCCGTAGGTGGCGTAGTCATAGGGGAGCACGTCGGCATCGGCCATGTGGAGCGCTTCGAGGCCGAAGACGCGGGCCATCTCCTGCAGGTAGACGAAGTGAGGATCGGCGTTCATGGTGTACCAGGCGAAGTTGTCAAAGACGGAGTGGTAGACGCCGTAGGGGCCTTGGGAGCCGATGTCAGTGGAGGGAACGCCGAGATGCTGGAGAAACGGGGTGAAGTCGGAGCCGGAGCCGAGGTCGCCGACGGGAGCTTCGGAGCCGTCGCCGGGCGCGGCCAGCTCATGGGAGCTGCGCAGCTTCCATTGGGAGTAGACGGTTCCGCCGAGCGGGCTGGGCACTTCCCTGGTGAGTTCGCGGAGAAAGAGCTTGAGCGAGGGGACGGCGTCGGCGGTGAAGGTGGGTCCGGCGACGGCGACATCGACGTTGAAGTAGGCGACGGCGTGCTGGAGTTCGGCGGCGTGTTCTTCGGCCCACTCGGTCGAGCCGATGAGTCCTTCTTCCTCGGCGTCCCAGCTTCCGAAGAGGATGGTTCGCCTGGGCCGCCAGCCGGTCTGGAGAAGCTGGCCGATGCCGTGGACCGCTTCGAGCATGGCGGCGGTGCCGCTGTTGGGATCGACGGCGCCGTAGACCCAGGCGTCGCGGTGGTTGCCGAGGACGACCCATGCGTCCGGCTGCTCGGAGCCGGGGATCTTTCCGATCACATCCCAGATGGTGCGGACATTGTAGTCCTGGTCAGAGATGAGATGGACGCGGACGCCGGAGCCTCCGACGTGGTAGTGAAAGGGCAGCGCGCCCTGCCAGTCGGTATGGACGGGCGCTCCGGTGAGGGCGCGCAGGATCGGCTCGGCGTCATGGTAGCTGATGGGGATGGAGGGGATGGCGGGCTGGTTGCCGGTTTTGAGGGGGTCGAGCCGGGCGGAGTCGGGCAGGTTGACGGTCGAGGCAACGCCGGGGGTTTGCGGGTCGCCTGGGTATTGGAAGAGATATTGGACGGAGCCTCGCTGGACGCCGGTCTCGGGCCGCCATGGTCCGTTGGGATAGATGTCGCCCTGGTAGTAGCCGTCGTCGCGGGGGTCGGAGTAGATGAGGACACCGGCGGCTCCGCGCTTTTCGGCGATGTAGACCTTGACGCCGCGGAAGTTTCCTCCGTAGCGGACGAGGACGATCTTGCCGTGGAGATCGACGTGCTGGGCGGCGAGCTGGTCAAAGTCGGCGAGAGTTCCGTAGTTGGCGTAGACGACCTCGCCGGTGACGTCGCCGGAGCCGGAGGAGCCGTTGAAGGGCATGACGACGTTGGGATTGCTCTGGTAGGGGTCACCGGTGACGTGCTCGGGGGTGGGGCCGGTCGAGAGCAGCTTGCCGTCGTCGGAGCGGGCCTCGAAGCTGACCTTGCGGGGCTGGTTCATGAGCACACGGTAGGGAACGATCTCGGTGACCAGACCGGCCGCGCGGAACTTGGCGGCCACATACTGAGCGGTCTTCAGGTCTTCGGGCGTGCTGGCGAGATGGGGCTGAGCGGTGAGGATTTTGAGGTGTTCGCCTGCGAGTTTTGCGTCGGGGACGGCGAGGAACTGGGTGTCGAGCCTGGATTCGGGGGCGGAGTCGGCATAGCCGAAGAGCGGCGCGGATTGGGCGTGGGCGGCTGTCGAGGCGAAGAGCGGCAGGATGGCCGGAAGCAGCGAGGCGGCGAGCAGTTTCTGCAAAGCGGGCTTGGGCAAAGTCATCGGGAAGATTCCTCGGAGTGGTGTCGGAGTTCGATTATGGTTGGAAGCCTTTGCCCGCGACTACGGCGCGGCAGGCGGGGTAAAGTCGCGGAGTGCGTCCACCGTCTTTTGATCGAGTCCGTTGACCAGATCGACGACAAGGGTGACCATCTGGTCAAAGTCCTTGCGGTTCATGATGCCGTTGTGAGCGTGGGTGTAGCGGACAGGGACGACGAGGTTGACGGTGGGCGTGCCGCCGTTACTGGCCTGCATCTCCGCTGAGTCGTCGCCGTAGCCCTGAACGAGATCGAATTGAACGGGGATGGCACTGGCTGCGGCGGTTTGTTTGACTCGGGCGACGAGCTTGCGATTGGGCAGGGTGCTCGAGTCATAGAGGAAGATGCCTGGGCCAGCGCCGAGTTTTTCCTGGGTTTCTTCGGGATGGCCACCATATACGTCGCCGGTGATGCCGCCTTCGATGGCGATTCCGATCTCTGGCTTGACGATCTGAGAGGCGGTGCGCGCGCCGCGCAGACCTATCTCCTCCTGAGTGGTGGCGACGTAGAACAACTGGTTGGGGTGAGCGGAGTGGGCGGTCCTTTGCATGGCCTCGATAAGGACGGCGCAGCCGACGCGGTCATCCCATGCCTTGCCGAGGTAGTTGTCCGAGCCGTTGAGGACGGTGAAGGGCGAATCGGGAACGACGGGGTCGCCCGGCTCGATCCCCATGGCTGCGGCCTGTTCCGCGGTGAAGGCGCCGATGTCCAGGGTGAGTCCATTGCGGGGATAGACGCGGTTGCGCTCGTCGGCGGGGACGACGTGGATGTCACGGATGCCGGTGACGGCGTGGACCGGGCCTTTCGAGCCGAGGATGGTCCATCGTTGATCGACGAGGGCCTGATCGAGCCACCCGCCGAGCATCTGCATGGTGAGCAGGCCGTTGGGGGTGATGCGGCGGACCATGCCGCCAAGCTCGTCCATGTGGGCGTCGATCATGATGCGGGGGCCAGCCGTGCCCTGCTGCGCGATGACCGAACCGAGGCCGTCGTAGCGGAGGCTGCCAGCGAGCGGCTTCATCTCGGCGACCATGATGGCGCGGACGGGTTCTTCGGCACCGGGCGGTCCGGGAGCGTTCGAGAGCTTTTCGAGCAGCAGGACGGTGGGGTCAGAGGCGGCTGGCGGTGCCTGGGCACCGAGAGCTGCGATGGGTAGGGCGAGGACGGCAACGGTGAGAAAGCTGAGCAGGCTGTGCAACCTGGCCAACTTGCATGAGGCAGAGTTTCTCATGGGTTGGATGCTATCACTGCAGGGTCGCGCGAGGGCAGATTTTTCCTGCATGGAATGCAGACAAGCCGTCGCGTCGTCTGGGGGTGGGCAGTGCAGGGCCTGGCAGGAGGAGACGGCTAAAATGGACAAGGGAGCGGAAGATGGGATTTGGGACGCGGGTGCGGGTGACGCTGGAGATGATCAAGTGGGAGCACTCGATCTTTGCCCTGCCGTTTGCTCTGACCGGTGCGCTGCTGGCGGCGGGCGGTTGGCCGCCATGGCGGGTGCTGGGGTGGATTCTGGTGGCGATGGTTTCGGCGCGTTCCGCGGCGATGGCCTTCAACCGCTGGGCGGATGCGAAGCTCGATGCGGCGAACCCCCGGACACGGGCGCGAGCCATTCCTGCGGGCGAGCTTTCGAGCGGGTTTGTGCTTGGTTTTACGGTGTTGATGGCGGGGATATTTGTCTTGGCCTGCGCCTCTCTGAACCGGCTGACGCTCGAGCTTTCGCCGCTGGTGCTGCTGGTGCTGCTGGGTTACTCGTACATGAAGCGGGTGACGCGCTGGAGCCATGCGGTGCTGGGTCTGGCGCTGGGCATTGCGCCGTCGGCGGCGTGGATCGCGGTGCGCGGGTCACTGGACGCGCGGATCGTTCTGTTGACCGGCATCGTGTTGTGCTGGGTGGCGGGGTTCGACATTTTGTACGCCTGCCAGGATATGGAGCATGATCGTGCGGCGGGACTTTACAGCATTCCCCAGGCGGTGGGGATTGTGGGGGCATTTCGCGCGGCAAGGCTGCTGCACCTGGCCGTAATGGCGATGTTGCCGTGGCTGGCTCACCTGTTTCATTTCGGAGTCGCGGGCTACTGCGGCATCGCGCTGGTGGGAGCGCTGCTGCTGTACGAACACCTGATTGTTTCGCCGCGCGATCTTACGCGGCTCAATGCTGCGTTCTTCACCATGAACGGGATCATTGCGATGGTGTTTTTCCTGTTTGTGGCGGCCGACGTGTTTCTGCGGCGGATGTAGCCACGGTGTCGCGCTCTATAATCGGATCACACGAAAAGCAATCCACTGGACGCATGCGAGGCGGTTCGGGGGCGGGGTTTGCGCCGACGCATTACGCCAGGCGCGGGATGGGATACAGAGATTGATCAGGATAGCGATACAGGGGGAGCCGGGTTCGTTCAGCCACCAGGCGGCGATCCATCTGATGGAGGATGCGCGGATTGTTCCGTGCTCGCTGTCTGCCGAGGTCTTTCGCGCGCTGAGCCTGGGCGAGGTGGACGCGGCGGTGATTCCCATCGAGAACAGCCTCGCCGGATCGGTCTCCGAGCACTTTGACCTGATGCTGAAGCACGGGGTGATGATCGAGCGGGAGACGCTGCTGCGGATTCGCCACAATCTGATTGGAATTTCCGGCGCGACGATCGATGGGATTGATCGGGTGTTTTCCCACCCCGTGGCGCTGGCGCAGTGCCGGCGGTTTCTGGCCGACCATCCCAGGATGGAGTCGTTCGCCTTCTACGACACAGCGGGCAGCGTGAAGCAACTGGTCGAGATGAAGGATCGCCACGCCGGAGCGATTGCCAGCGAGGCCGCCGCGCGCCACTACGGGGCGCAGGTTCTGGCCGCAGACATCGAAGACAACCCGGAGAACTTTACGCGGTTTTTCCTGCTGCGGCGAAGCGGAGAAGTCCAGCGCAACGAGCAGGCCAACAAGCTGAGCCTCGCGTTTTCCGTCGAGAACCGACCGGGGACGCTGGTTGCGGCTCTCCAGGAGCTGGCGCAGGAGGGGACCAATCTGACCAAGATCGAGTCCCGACCGGTGCACGGTCGCCCCTGGGAGTATGTGTTTTATGTGGATTGCCAGATTCACACGCCGGAGGCCGCTGCGCGGGCGTTGGCGGCGCTCGAGCCGCATTGCGCGATGGTGAAGGAACTGGGCCGCTATCAGGAAGCCGAGCGCGGCTGAGCCGTGCCGCAACCCAGAACCAGAGTCCGTCCAGGGATAGCTCAGGACTCTGGCAGCCGGAACAGGCCCCAAATCCGACTTGTATTTCGAGTTTTGTGGTCCCTTATGGGCTGCGCGGGTGGTGCGATTCCGTCGAGATTGGAAAGTGCGGGGGTTGTCTCAAGCACGGCGATGGGTAGCCGATAAGGTGGACAGCCGATAACCAGAGCGAGGAATCTGTGGGGAATTCGCGGTTGGGCCGGCTTGTACGTCCCGGATGGGGTGTGGGGCGGTGCATTGGGTTGCGTGGGCTGGCCTGGCTGGGGACGGCGGAGGCATCTGGCATGGAACTGGCAGGGAAGCGATTTTCGTATCGAATAGAGAGTCAAGAGGCAGTCGAGGCGGTCGAGAGAGGAGATCGCATCTGGGAATTAGAGTGAAACTTTCCCGGATTGAAGTGTGTCTAATGAAGGAAAGTTGATACGAGGTTGCTCAATGTTCAGTTCTTCCGGTGGCAGGCAGGTCGATCGCAAAGAGAAGAAGG
>JAJZFR010000053.1 GCA_021805265.1 Acidobacteriota bacterium
TCGACCACGGACTGGATTGCGCCCAGCTCCTGGAGCAGTTCCTTGCGGCTTACCGTTATCTCCATTGTTGCCCCCTCGGTCGCGTTTACTTCCGGTTCCACTCCTAGCAATGCCATGCTTCCATCCCTCTCGACGATGCGGGTATTCGCGTGTTGCCAAGATACACCATGCATCCGGCAGGCGAAAATACACCAACTTCCCCTCCTTGAATTGTATTCAACCCCGTCGAGATGGATCGAGCCTGACTAGTGGAAAAACCGCTCGATATGCAGAAAACGGGGCACAATCTACGCCAATCTCCGGACGTTCCCTGTGGAGGCTCCAGGTCTTGGCTCGCCGCGCGCATTTTCGCTCGATTGTGGACAAGCGACGACTGTTAAAAAAGCTAAAGAAAAGAAATACATAGGAACAGCCGTAGTAACAGGCGCAAGGGAAAAGTGGAAAATCATCCACGCCACAGAAACCGAAAGACTTCCCGACGGCCACGATTTGGAAAAGCCGACGGTGGAAATGAGGAGAACTGGAAAACCCTATCGAAACCTATCGCACCCGTACCCGCTCCTCCACAAATTCCTCAGCCGCTCGTCGCGCCCATGTGGATACTCGGTATAGTTCCGTGGAAACCAGAGAATCGTTCAGTCTTGACGCACCGATCCCGCTCACCGGTTTTCAACCCCGCACAGAACCTCCACACTTTGCACAGCGCAGTTGAGGAACGTGGAAAATCAGTCCACTCCGCATGAGCGGAATTTTTCCCCGGTCAGCGCCTCGCTCACTTCCTCCATCAGCGCCGTCCAGGCCATCGCCGCCGGCTGTCGAAAGAGCCTCATCGTCGGGTACCACGGCGTCGTCAGGGTCGTTTGCATCCACCGCCAGTCCGACTGCCAAGGCAACAGCAGCCAGCAACGCTTGCCCATCGAACCCGCCAGATGCGCAATCACCGTGTCCGTCGTAATCACCAGATCGAGGGCCGCGACCGTTGCCGCCGTATCTGCCAGATCGCAGTCCCCTGAAGCTGCGTCAACCAGGGAAAATCCGCCGCCACTTCGAGCCATAACTTCCGCAATCTGCCCAGAGGCTTCGCCCTTCTGCAAACTCACCCAGCGAAACTCCGAAAACTCCCACAGCAGGGGCAGAAAGGTGTCGAGCGCCGTCGAGCGTTCGTGGTCCGCCGCATACTTCGGGTTCCCTGCCCAGCACAGACCGATGGAAGCCAACTCTGTCCGGACGGCTGTCGCCGAACCAGCAGCCAACCCCGGCAATACCTTCAGGCAAAGCGGCGAGGGAACGGTCTCGAGTGTGGTCCCCATGTGAAACGGAAGGCTCAGCAGCGGTACATGCCAGTCAAAGGCAGGAATCGTCTCGCCCGCCGCGAGAATCTGACCGCCGACCGCCTCGACCACCGGCTGCAACAGGCGCGCCAGCGGCCGCTGCACCTCCACCACCAGCCGCGCTCCCAGCCCCCGCAACAGCGGCAGGTAACGAATGAACTGAAGCGTATCGCCCAATCCCTGCTCGGCATACACGAACAGGCGATTTTTTCCCTCGGCCAAAGCCTGGCCCGTCCAGCGCGGCTGCTGGAATCGCCGGGGCCGCGCATGCACCTCGCGAAACTCCCACCGCGCCTCATAGTTGCGCCAGCCGTTCCTGAAATCTCCCGCGCGAAGCTGGGAAAGCCCCAGGTTGTAGCGCGCGCCCGCATGGATCGGGTCCAGTTCCACGGCCCGGCCATGCGCCTGGATCGCCTCGCTCACCCGCCCCGCGCGCAGCAGCGTATTCCCGGCGTTCGAGGCTGCCGTCTTGTGCCCCAGCGCCTCGGCGCGTCCAAAGGCATCGAGCGCCTGCTCCAGCCATCGTCCCTCGCCGCTGGCCGTGTGCCGCGCCAGCGCCACAATCCCGCGCGCGTTCTCGACCTCCGGATTGGCAACGCCGCCCGCCGCCCGCTCCAGAAACGCCTCCGCAGCCTCAAATCGAGCCTCGTCCCGCGACTCCTCCAAATGCAGATACGCGCACGCCACCAGAACCTCCCCGTTTCGCGCATCGATCTCGAGCGCCCGCTCGTAGCAGCTTCGCGCCTCCGCAAATTGCTTGCGCGACCGCAGCAGATTCCCGTAGTTCACCAGCGCCGACACCAGCTTCGGATTCGCCAGCAGCGCCTGCTCGAAGCAGGGCGCAGCCAGGTAGTCCCGCCCGTCGGCCACCAGGCAAACCGCCAGGTTTCCCCACGCCCCCGCAAACCCTCGCCGCAGCGTCACCGCCCGGTGATAGCTTTCCGCAGCGCTCGAGTGCCGCCCCAGCCTGGCCCGACAGAAGCCCACCGCAAAGTGCAACTCCGCCAGCCCGGCTAACCCCGCTAACCCCGCTAACCCCGCTTCAAACGCCTCCAGCGCCTCCGTAAACCGCTCGCCGAGCGCCAGCGCATTCCCCAGCCCATAGAGCGCCGCCACCAGCCCCGAGCGAATCCCCAGCGCCTCGCGAAAACACTCGATCGCAGGCTCCATTCGCCCCGTCACCGTCAGCAGCTCGCCCAGCCCGATCAGCGCCGGAAGGTACGCGCCGCGGTCCTCCGCCGGCAGCGCCAGCGCGCGCAGAAACGCCGCCTGAGCCTCCGCTGTCAGGCCATTGGCCTGCAACTGCGCTCCATAGTTCGCCCACGCGGCCGGAGCCGTGGCGTCGGCCTCCAGTGCGGCCTGGGCCAGGCGCAACGCCGCCACCAGCTCGCCGCTCTGTCGAGCCACCAGCGATAGCCCCAGCAGGCCCGCCTGCCGCTGCGACGGTGCTTGCCCGGTCCCGGCCTGCCCGGCTAAAGCAGGCCCCAGCGCCTCGCGAAAAGCCTCAGCAGCAGCCCGCAACTCCCCTCGACCAAGCAGCGCAAACCCCTCGGCTAGCCGGGATGCGTCGTCGGGGGCAGCAGCTTGCGCGGGCACAGCAGTGCAGGGTAGCGCATCAACATCGGCGGGCGGGGAAACGACAACGGCTGCGGACATGGCGTGACCCTATTGTCCGCCTCCAGCCCTCGCCGCATAGCCGGGAAAACGCGCACGATCCCGCCCAGTTTCAGAATGGAATCAGGCGGGTGTGTCCCGTTCCAAATCCTCCCGCAGGCGCGCCATCGTCCGCAGATAAAACGCCAGGTTGTGGATCGAGTTCAGCGTCCCGCCCAGCGGCTCCCCGGTCTGCATCAGGTGACGCAGATACGCCCGCGAATACCGCCGGCACGTCGGGCAATCGCAAGCCGCGTCCGGCGGATTCTGGTCCTCGGCAAACTGACGGTTCTTGATGTTCATCCGACCCTCGGACGTGAACAGCAGCCCATGCCGCGCCGCCCGCGTCGGGATCACGCAATCCATCATATCCACGCCCATCCGCGCATACTCGACAATCTCGTCCGGAAAGCCCACCCCCATCACGTAGCGCGGCTTGTCGGCTGGCAACAGCGGCAGCACCTCGGCAATCACCTCGCGCGTCAGCTCGCGTGGCTCGCCCACGCTCAGCCCGCCGATCGCGTACCCGTCAAAGTCCATGGCCACCAGCCGCTCGGCCGACTCTCGGCGAAGGTGCCCATGCATCCCGCCCTGAACGATTCCGAAAAGCGACTGCGTCTGGCCAAACAGTGACTGCGTCTGGCCTTCCATCTCTCCGTCCGGCCCGCCCCACGGAACCCGATGCGCGTTCGCGCGAAAGTGTTTCAGCGACCGCTCCGCCCAGGCCATGGTGTAGCGCAGCGACTCCCGCGCCCGCGCCTCGTCCGCCGGATACTCCGTGCACTCGTCGAAGGCCATGCAGATGTCGGCTCCGAGCGCGATCTGCACCTCCATCGAGTGCTCGGGCGTAAACATGTGGCTCGAACCATCCAGATGCGACCGGAAGCGAACCCCCTCGTCAGAAATCTTGCGCAGCTTCGACAGCGAAAACACCTGGAACCCGCCCGAGTCCGTCAGCATCGCCCGCGGCCACGCGATGAAGCGATGAAGCCCGCCCAGCGAGCGGATCAACTCATGCCCAGGGCGGAGATAGAGGTGATAGGTGTTGCCCAGGATGATCTCCGCGCCCAAGGCCTCAAGCGTCTCCTGCGGCACCGCCTTCACCGTGCCCTGCGTCCCCACAGGCATGAACACCGGCGTCTCCACCACCCGATGCGGCAGGTGAATCCGCGCCCGCCGCGCGCCGGAACCATGCGTAGAAATCAATTCAAATCGTAACGCCACATCTCGATTCTATCGGAGGGATGAAGACATCATTATGGCGACCGCAGTGCAAGGCATCCAGGAGCTACGCTCGCCTGCGTCTTCTCGCCAGCGCTGTTCCTTGCCGGTCATTGAAAGCGCGTCTTTTGAGCGGAGAAAATTTCTAGCCGAGATCAAGTGTGAGGTTTTCGGCTGATTTCCCCTTGGCTCTTGGCGCTTGCTTGAATGTGACCTGGTGCATTCGCGGGAATGCGATGCTCGCCCCCGCCAGCATATCTTTGATCGTTAGGATTTGTATCCTTGGGAAGCTGGAATCAGGGAAGGCAGGGGAGTTATAGAAGCCCGCAGAGACGGCTTCTTTGATCATGGGTTTGCTGGGCGGATCAAGGGTTATGAGGACGCCTATCTGGGCCTCCTCGCGGTCCAGAACTCCACGCAGGTCACGAATGTGCGAGTGTTCGACATGGCCGCCTTTGACGCTGAGCACGATCTGCTTTGACTGGCCGCTATTGTCGTCGTGGAAAAAGAGGCGGCCATCGATACCCTTGTCGGCCCCGCGCCGAACCTGTCCACTGGGGCGAGCGCCGACCATCGAAAGCGCCCAGGCCTCGAATTGGAATTTGTCGTCTTCGGCGAGTTTCCTGGCCCCAGCAAGGTCGGTCGGCTCGCCAAAGACCTGATAGGTTGATTTGATAGCCGCGCCGAACTTGTCATGGAGGCGCTGCTTGATGAGGCCGACAGCGAGATGAGTGATGTCAATGCCGATCCAGCGGCGATTCAGCGCTTGAGCGGCTGCAATCGCGGTGCCGCAGCCGCAGAAGGGATCAAGGACAACGTCACCTTCGTTGGAACTGGCCTGGATGATGCGTTCCAACAGGGCTTCCGGCTTTTGCGTTGGGTAGGGGAGCTTCTCACTGGAGCGGTTATTCAAAAGTGGAATATCAGTCCATAAATTCTGGATAGATACGCCAGGCATCTCATCCAAATATCGCTTGTACTGTGGCACAGCACCCGGTCTGGTCTGAATCACCCTGCCCTCGGCGATTAACTGATCCATCTTCTCCTTGCCGTATCGCCAATGCCTTGAAACTCCCATGACTTCGTAAAAGGGGTTCCCTTTTGCAGCTCCGCCAGGGCCCTGTAGGTTGTCTATGCGGTAACGTCTACCGTCTTCATCTAACCGGCGATAGTCGCGGTCTATATATGCCTGATCATACGGGGAATGTTGGACTACCCATGTGTTTACTTCAGAAGCGGCGTAGAAAAAAATAGTGTCAGTTACCCTGCCGAAGTGCCTGGAGCCTTGCTTGGAATCACTGTGTGCACTTGTCCGTTTCCAGATAATCTCGTTCCGAAAATTAGTCGCACCAAAAATTGAATCCATAAGCATTTTCAGATAATGGCTGGCGGTGGGATCGCAGTGAAGATAAATAGATCCAGAGGGTTTCAGGACGCGCTTCAACTCCAGCAGTCGTGGAGCCATCATGGCGAGGTAGGCCATCATGTCGGAGTGGCCGAGGAAAGTGCGGAAAGCGCGCATTGCGTCTGCGATCTGTCCACCACCTTCAACGACATGCCGATAGGCTTGCTCGGCATCGGCGTTCCATTCCCATGTGTCTTCAAATGCGGTGATCTGCGAGGTTGACTGGGTGCCGTCCTTTTCGGCGAAGAGGACGTTATAGTCGGCGCGACTGTTGAACGGTGGGTCCAGATAGACCAGATCAACCGACGCCGCTTGTACGTGCTCGCGAAGTACGGTGAGGTTATCGCCGTAGAAGAGGCGGTTAGGCACAGACATACGTGTCAGTTTAGCCTATTGGACATGAAGTCTATTGCGTCGCGTCGTTTCTCGTATTCCGTGCGCAAAATTTGTCCAGAGAACCTCTTGTCGCGATCCTTTTGTCGAGTGGATCGTCTTGTCTGCGCCCGGAGTTTTGATCCAGCGATCCGGCGGAAACAGTTCCTCCATCAACGGGTGGTCGTAGCCCGATACGGCGACCTTGCCGGTACAACGATTCGCAACCGATGCGAACTCGCGGTGCTGGTTCACATCCATCTCAAAGCCATAGGCTTTTGAGTCTCCCCTTGTTGCGTGGAGATACGGGGGGTCGCAGTAAAAAAGTGTCGATGGGCTGTCGTAGAGTCGCAAGACCTCGATCGCAGGGCGATTTTCGATCTGTACGCGAATCAGACGCTGCGCAATCTCATCCAGAGCGGCAACTCCGCCGAGCCAGCGCGATACCACGCCAGACATTCCCGCTCGGCTCGTGTCCTTGCAGTTGGCCCACCGGCCAATCGACGCGGTCTGAGCCAGGCCAGTCCGCGTCTGGCGCGCTTTGATGTAAAACCGTCGCGCGCGTTCCACGTCACTCACTCCGGCGAGCGATGCATAAATCGCCGTGTGGTATTCCTCCCGTGAAAATGGTGTCAATCCGATGGCCCGGACCAATTCGTCCTGTCGATCACGCAGAACGCGGAAGAAATTCACCACATCCCCGTCGATGTCGTTGTACGTCTCTACCGGCGCTGGTTCCCGGTTGAGCAGCACCGCACCGGAGCCTGCAAACGGCTCGCAGTAGTGGTGACATTTTGGCAGAAGTGGCAGCAGCCAATCCAGGTGAGAAAACTTGCCCCCATACCAGCCAAATACGATTCGCCGGTTCCGCTGCGGCCGGATAGAAACGATGTTGGATTGGCTGTTGGATTGAATCTTGGATTGATCATGCCCGGCTTCTTCATCCAGATAGATTGTCGAAGCGCCTCGCCTGGAAGGCTTGTCCCCGTCTCGTTTTTGTGTGGATACCTTACCCATTTCTTCTCCAACTTCAGCGCGACAGGAAATCAACCGGTACGGGATGGAGCACATATCCAGCCTTCTCATGGTACTCGACCCCGTGCATCGTGGGGAAAAAGATTCCGGCGCAGGGAAGGCCCGAGCTATAATCCATCCCCATGGATAACGAGCGCATCCGCGAGTTCTGTCTCGGCCTGCCGCATGTCGCCGAGAGCGTGAACTGGGGCCACCACCTGGTCTTCTGGGTCGGCGACAAGGCCCTCGGCGGCAGGATGTTCGCGCTCATTCACCTCGACGATCTCGACACTGCCAGCACCGGCGTCGTCTGGTTTCACTGCGGTGCCGAGCGCTTTCACGCGCTGCTCGAGACCGACGGCGTCATCCCCGCGCCCTACCTGGCACACGCCTTCTGGGTCACCATCGAGCGCTGGAACGCCTTCGGCCAGCGCCAGTGGGAGGATGAGCTGCGCCAGGCCCACCAGCTCATCTACAACAAGCTGCCCAAACGTACAAAGTCCGCGCTCGCCCTGCCCGAAAAGGAACGCGCAAAACCCATCCGCGAAAGCCGGAAAGCACCTGGTATGCGTTAATGCGCAGGCTGAAGTACACTACCTCCATCCGGCGATTGGATCCTTGCGAAAGCAATTCATGAGGTGCTTCCAGTTTTGATGCACTTGAGCTATGAAGCATGGGTAACAATTCTTCTTGCGTCCCTGGCCGTGCTTCTGGCGATGGTCACTGCGGTTGTCGCCATCGCTGGAATCGGAATCGCCTTGGTGGGCATCTGGGGCATCAGGACAATGAGAAAATGGACGGAGCAAAAAGCTCACCAGGCTGTCCAGGAGAAAATTGCCGAATTCCCAGACGCTCAGGAGTTCAATCAAGTACACGCAGATATGAAAGAAATGTACCGGGCTATGGAACAGAAGCTGTCCGAAATTACCAGAGAGGTTGAGACACAACACCAACGGTCAGACAAGGCAAGCGAAATTCTGGATCGTCTCACTACCAATCGAGCCGATAGCGCATCAAACAGAGTTGGGCCAAACGACAAGCCAGCCGATACTAGTGACAGAACGAGGATCGCAAGCTATCCAGGAGAGGAGGCGGAATCTGATGACAGCAACACTGGAACACACATCGAAGCCGAAGGTAGTCATCTCTCCAACCCCCGGTGAGGTGATCGCCAATTATCAGAACAATGCACCTGTTGATGTGGTAATGATCGCGCAGGAAATTGGGATTCGCGTTTGGGAAATGCATCATCTTCCAAACGGCGTCTCAGGACAGATTTGGAAGGATCCGATGAACGGTGGAACCAGCGGATTCAGCATCGGAGTCCGGGCCACAGAGCCCCTGGAGCGCAAGCGCTTTACGATTGCCCATGAGCTAGCTCACTACATCCTGCATCGCAGCAGACTGGACGGCGGCCTGTTTGAGGATGTCATGTACCGCAGTAGTCTGAGTTCCCGCGAAGAAACGCAGGCGAATCAAATGGCTGCCGATATCCTCATGCCGTTTAAGTTAATCAGCAAGCTCGTGGACGAAGGGGAACGTACACTTGAGGGGCTGGCCAGACGCCTGGAGGTTTCATTACCAGCACTCAAGATTCGGCTCGGAGTACCCGTATAGCATTTATGCCTCCGAGATAGGCCAACATTTCGGTAGATTTGCTGCACCCAGGAACCGTCCATAGCGTTTGTGCATGATTACAGACTTGTCGAGAGGGACAGTTGCTTGTTTGATTTGTGAGAGTCACCGTTTGATCGAGGTCCGGCTACTACACCGGTAGCCGGACATACGTTTTCGGGAAATGCTCATCTCCCCACATACAATTGCGCATCGCGAACCTGCCCCGTTCCTGCAAAACGCGCTTCTCCGCAATCCTGCCACTGCGTTACCCCAGCAGCGCCCGTATCTTCTGTTCGATCATGTTGCACGGCACAAAAAACGGCTTCTCCGTGCAGTGAATCTTCAGCGTTCCCACTGCCGCATCGTAGGCCCAGCTAAAGTCCATCCCCTGGTAGCTCGTCGCTCCCGCATCCCCGCTCAATTTCAGGCCCTCTGCCTGCGCTGTCTCGAGCAGAGAAGCATACTTCTCCGCGCTCAACCCTTCAAACGTCATCTCCGGACATCCGCTCATCGCTCCACCCCTCCATCGATGACACTAGCAAATTCGATAGAAATTCCACGCAACCCAAAACGAAATTTCTTCACAAATCATCAATCATCCAACCCGAAAGCAACCCGAAAACGAAAAGGTCCGCGACCCAACTTCGTCGCAGACCTTTTCGTTGCTTCATTCCAACTCGACTACGACTACGCCGATTACATCTGCTCCTTCACGCCTTCCACAAACGCACGCAGCTTGCGGCTGCGCGAAGGATGCCTCAGTTTCCGCAGCGCCTTGGCTTCGATCTGGCGGATGCGCTCGCGCGTTACCTGGAAGCTCTGACCAACCTCTTCGAGGGTGTGTTCCGAGCCGTCTTCCAGCCCGAAACGCATCTTGATCACCCGCTCCTCGCGCGGAGTCAGCGTGCGCAAAACCTGCGACGTGTACTCCTTCAGGTTGACGCTGATGACGGCTTCCGAGGGTGATACCGCGTGACGATCTTCGATGAAGTCGCCCAGATGCGAATCCTCTTCCTCGCCGATCGGCGTCTCGAGCGAAATCGGCTCCTGCGCAATCTTCAGCACCTTGCGCACCTTGGCCACGGGAATATCCATGCGCCGCGCAATCTCTTCGCTCGACGGCTCGCGGCCCAGCTCCTGCACCAGTTGCCGGCTGGTCCGGATCAGCTTGTTGATCGTCTCGATCATGTGCACCGGGATGCGGATGGTGCGCGCCTGATCGGCGATCGCTCGCGTAATCGCCTGGCGAATCCACCACGTCGCATAGGTCGAAAACTTGTACCCGCGACGATACTCGAACTTGTCCACAGCCTTCATCAGGCCGATGTTGCCCTCCTGAATCAGGTCCAGAAACTGCAAGCCGCGGTTGGTATATTTCTTGGCGATCGACACCACCAGGCGAAGGTTCGCTTCGATCAGCTCCCGCTTCGCCTTTTCCGCGTCCATATCGCCCTGGATCATCTCCCGCTGCGTCCGACGCAGCTCCGAGATGGTCACGCCGGCTTCCAGCTCCAGCCGCTCCAGGTCCGCCTTGCAGTTCTTCTGCTGCCGGCGATATTCCTTCTTCAGGTCTTCGCTCTTGGACGCGTCGTGTTTCTGGTCCAGGCTCTTGATCTGGCGCTCCAGGGAACGCATGATCTCGACCGTCTTGTTCACCTTGTCCAGCAGCCGCTTGCGCTCCTGCCCGGTGTACTTCAGCTCGCGCACGATCCGCGATACCAGCACCTTTTCCCGCGCAATCGTCCAGCGCGTCTTGCGCGCTTCCTTCGCCTTGGTCTTCACGTTCAGCGCGGGCAGTTTCTCTTCGAGCAGCGCAATCTTCTTCAGGTGCTTCACCAGCGCGTCAATGCGACTGGCCGTGGCTCGCACCCGCGCCTGAACAATGTCTTCCGTCAGTTCCTCTTCGTCAAAGGTCACCACTTCCTTCACGTTGCGAACGCCACGTTTCAGGTCTTCTCCCAGCGACACAATCTCGCGTATCACCACCGGCGAGCGCGACAGCGACTTCATCACGCGCATCTGGCCGCGCTCGATCCGCTTGGCGATCTCCACCTCGCCCTCGCGCGTCAGCAGCGGTACCGTACCCATCTCGCGCAGATACATCCGCACCGGGTCGTTGGTCTTTTCCATCGCGCCCGGCGTCAGGTCCAGCTCGACGTCTTCGCCCTCTTCCAGCTCAAAGTCCTTGTCGCCGAACTTCGGCCCGTCCAAAAGGTCAATGCCCTGCGTCCCGATGGTCGTGATCAGGTCGTCCAGGTCGTCGGCATTGTGCATGTCGTCCGGCAACATGTCGTTCACGTCGCCGTACGTCAGGTAGCCTTTTTCCTTGCCTGCGTCGATCAGGCTGGTAATGTCGTCTTCAAATTTGTCGTCGATTGCCAAAGCGCTCAATTCTCCTGCGCGATTTCTCAGCGCGTTAAAGTCCGGACCGACCTTCCTGTCGGCATGTCCCCCGCGTCTGTCCCGTCGAATTCGGCACCGCCCGCCACTGGCAGACGCCCGATTTCCAGGCAAACACAAGCGCATCCGACATCGCGAAGGCGACGTCCGGTTTTGTTGCTCGGGTCAGGATCGTTTGCGCAGGTGGCCAAATCTGGCCTGCCCCGGAGCCGCAGCTCATCGTTGGGGCGCTCGGACGCACGTCCTTCAGAGATTCTCAGAATACCACAAAAATGCTGCCAAAATACCCCAATACCCGACACGAAGTCAAGGATTTTTTGGACATTCGCCCAACTTACTCCACCGTCTCCTTGTTCTTTTAGATGCTGCTTCTCCGCTATTGGTGCGTACTGACCTCACAATTTCCTGTTCCATCTCTCCCCGTCTATCTCTCTTTCAGCAACGGTGGCAGGTCGCGACGACCGTGGAGAATTGCGATAATCTGCAACGGATTCGACTCGGGTCGATAAATCACCTGGTAGTTTGGAAACCGCGCAACCGGAAAGAAGCGAACCGGAAGGGATGTGATCTGCGGTCGCTTCGAGCCAATGCCGGGATTACGTGCCAAACCCGAACACGTTTCGAGAATGGCATTTTCCACGCGTAGCTAAGCCCGCTCGCTGTCCCTCGCAATATAGCGCAGAAGCTGTCGGAGGTCTTCAACCGCGCGGCGCGAAAGACGATAGGAAACCGGCATCGCTCACTGAGATTCCGCGCGATCACGCATTCGCTGTTGCCGATCCGCTTCGAGCACTGCCACAACATCGTCGGCATCCATCATCTCGCCGCGTTCGGCCTGTGCCCAGCCCTCGTCGATCTGAGCCGCAACCTCAGCACGATTGGCAAACATCCATGCGTCCTGCTCATGATGCGCGCGAATGATGGTAAAAGCCTGGTCCACAACCTCTTCCTGGCTCATGCCACAGGCAGTGGCCATCTCCAGAATCCGCTGCTGATCGGGTCGAAGTTGAAGAATCATGATGTACTCTCCGCCAAGTGCGAATTGTATAACTCAAGTCTAGCAGAGTTATGTTTTTGCCGGATGACTGGAGCGAGGAAGCCGAGAACCGCCCAGTTGTGGATCGGGAAGCTTTCAGCATTACCCCCCCGCTCAAAGATGGAGCGCCCGGATCTCCCGATCCACGGCCAGCTTTCGCTGGCTCACCAGCGCCACCTCGGCCCAATCCCCGCGCTGCTCTGCCGCGCCAATCTGCGCCCGCAGTGCCCGCTGCTCGTGCTCCAGCCGCGCCAGGTGAAGCCCATGCAGCGCGCCCTCGACAGCCGCCTCATCCGGCGGGTCGCCCTCCTGCAACAGCACCTGAGCCAGCAGCGCTCGCTGCCCCGCATCCTCCACCGCCGCAATGGGGTCTGAGATCGCCTCCGAGCCGCCCGCCAGCGCCCGCATCGCCCCAAAGCTGCCCAGTTGCTCGAACCACTCCGGATGCTCCAGCACCGCTTCCGCAGCCACCAGCCAGCACTTCCCCCGCGTTGCCAGCGCCCGCAACAGCACCCGCTCCACCTCGGTCAGCCCGCTCGCCTTCACCTCCACCCGCTCCCGCCGCTTCATCGCCGCCTGGCGCAGCTCCTCCCGCAGCACCGCCGAGTCGATCCCCAGCTTCTGCGCCGCATCGTGGGCAAACTGATCCCGCTCCAGCTTCTCCGGAATCCGCCGAATATGCGGCAACAGGTAGTTCATCGCCTTCACCTTCTGCTCCGCGCTCGCGCCCGGAAACTGCTGTCGCGCACGCTCGATCAGGTAGTCGCTCTGCCGCCGCGCCGCGCGTATTGCCGCCGCATAAGCCTCCACCCCTCGCTCGCGAATATACCGGTCCGGGTCCAGACCGCCCTCGAGCGTCACCACCTTGATCGAAAATCCCTCCTCGGTCAGCAGACCGATCGATTTCTCTGCCGCATTCGACCCCGCCGCGTCCGGATCGAAGTTCACCACCACGTTCGTCGTGTGCCGCTTCAGCAGCGCCACCTGCTGCTCGGTAAACGCCGTCCCGCTGGTCGCGATCACCGCCTGAATCCCGCGCATGTACACCGAGATGCAGTCCATCTGGCCCTCCACCAGCAGGGCAAACTCGAGCTGCCGGATCGCCGTCTTCGCCTTGTCCAGATTGAACAGCACCTGGCCCTTCGAGTAGAGCGAAGTCTCCGGCGAATTCAGATACTTCGGCCCTGCCTTGTCGCCGGTCGCGAGCGTCCGCGCGGTAAACGCAATCACCCGCCCGCTCTCGTTTGCAATGGGAAACATCACACGATTGCGGAACCGGTCATACATCCGTCCCGCAACCACATTCCCCGCGTTGTCCTCCTGATCCTTCGCGCTGAACAGTCCGCTGGCTCGCAGCGCGGCCTCGTCGGCCATGCCGGACAGCCGCTCCCGCAGCGCATTGAAATTATCCGGCGCGTAGCCGATGCGAAACGTCTTGATCGCCTCGGCCGTCACCCCGCGCCCGGCCAGATATTCCCGCGCCGCCGCGCCCACCGGAGACCGCAACTGCTCCTCGAACCACACCGCAGCCGCCTCGTGCAAATCCAGCAGCCTGCGCCGCATCTGCGCTTCCGCCGCTTCCTCCGGCGAGTTGTACTCCCGCTTCGGCAGCGCGATCCCGCACTTCTGCGCAACCATCCGCACCGCCTCCGGAAAACCCACATTCTCGATCTTCCCCACAAAACTGAAAACGTCGCCAGACTCGCCGCAGCCGAAGCAGTGATAAAACTGCCGCGCCGCATGAACCGAAAACGATGGCGACTTTTCCTTGTGAAACGGGCACAGCCCCGAGTAGTTCTGCGCTCCCGCCTTGCGCAGCCGAATGTAGCCGCCAATCACCTTGACGACATCCGCCCGCTCTTTCACCTGCTGCGCAAAATCACTCATCTGG
>JAJZFR010000255.1 GCA_021805265.1 Acidobacteriota bacterium
GCCGCCACCAGCTCGTCATCCTTGTCGATGCCGATCGCGATAATGCCCCGCGCCATCACATTCGAGAAGTCCTTGAGCGGAGTCTTCTTCACACGACCGCGCTGCGAGCAGAAGAAGATGAATTTTCCTTCTTCCTCCAGATTCCTCACTGGCAATATCGTCCGTACCGTCTCGCCCGGTTGCAGATTGAGCAGGCTCTGCATCGACTTGCCCTTGCCCGCCGCGCTCACGTCCGGAACCTCATACACCTTCAGCCAGTAAACCCGGCCCGTATTGGTGAAGCAGAGCAGGTACGCATGGGTCGAGTCCACGATCAACTGCGCCACTATGTCCTCTTCGCGCGTCTTCATGCCCATACGGCCCGTGCCGCCGCGCCGCTGCTGGCGATAGATCGAGATCGGCGTCCGCTTCAGGTAGCCCTGGTGGCTCACCGTCACCGCCACCTGCTCGTCGGCGATCAGGTCTTCCATCTGCAGCTCGGCTGTCTCGTCCACGATCACCGTCCGCCGCGCGTCGCCGTACTTGTCGCGAACCTCTTCCAGCTCCTTCACAATCACCGCGCGCAGCTTCGACTCCGAGCCGAGAATCGACTCGTACTCGGCAATCCGCAGCCGCACTTCGCCCAGTTCCTTCAGCAGTTCGTCGATCGACAACTGGGTCAGCCGATACAGTTGCAGCTCGAGAATCGCGTCAATCTGACGCAGCGTCAGGCCGCTCTCTTCGCCAAACAGACGCTCGCGATCCAGGCGCACGATTATCTCCGTGCCCTTGCCCCACGCGTATAGGTTTTCCCGCGCTTCGGCCCGCGAACCAGACCCGCGAATGATCCGAATCACCGTGTCAAGATTGTCCAGCGCAATTTTGTAGCCTTCGAGGATGTGCTCCCGCTCGCGCGCCTTGCGCAACAGGTATACCGTCCGTCGCCGCACCACCTCGATGCGGTGATCGATGAAGCAGCGAATCGCGTCCACAATCCCCAGCTCGCGAGGCTGTCCATTGACCACCGCGAGAAAGATCATCGAGAAGCTTTCCTGCATCTGCGTGTGCTTGTAAAGCTGGTTCAGCACGATCTCAGGCTGTGACCCGCGCTTCAGCTCGATCACGATCCGCATCCCGTCGCGGTCGCTTTCGTCGCGCACGTCCGAGATTTCGTCGATGATCTTCTCGTTCACCAGCTCGGCGATTCGCTCGATCAGCTTCGATTTGTTCACCTGGTAGGGAATCTCGTTGACGATGATCGCCGTTTTTTCCTTGGTGATCTGCTCGGTTGCCACCTTGGCCCGCATCAGGAATCGTCCGCGCCCATGGGTATACGCCTGCGCAATGCCGCTCTTGCCAAAGATGAATCCGCCGGTCGGAAAATCCGGCCCCTGCACGTGACGCAGAACATCCAGCAGACCGGCGTGGGGATTGTTCACCAGCTCAATCGTCGCGTTCACGACTTCGGTCAGGTTGTGCGGCGGAATGTTGGTCGCCATGCCGACCGCGATCCCGTTCGATCCGTTCACCAGCAGGTTGGGAATCCGCGTCGGCAACACCGACGGCTCCGAGGTGGACTCGTCGTAGTTGGGGACGAAATCCACCGTCTCCATCTCGATGTCGGCCAGCATCTCGCCCGCAATCCGCGTCAGCCGGCACTCCGTGTAGCGCATCGCCGCCGGCGGGTCGCCGTCCACCGAGCCAAAGTTCCCCTGCCCGTCGATCATCGGGTAACGCAGCGAAAACGGCTGCGCCAGACGCACCATCGTGTCGTAGATCGCCGAATCCCCGTGCGGATGGTAGACGCCCATCGTCTGACCGACGACCTTGGCACACTTGGTGTACTTCTTGTTGTGCTCGAGGCCCATCTCGCTCATCGCGTACAACACGCGACGATGCACCGGCTTCAACCCGTCCCGAATATCGGGCAAGGCGCGTCCGATAATCACCGACATCGAGTAGTCCAGATACGACCGGCGCATCTCCTCTTCGATGTTGATCGGCTGTATGTTTGAGAGGATGCCTGGGGTGCCTGGCCCGCCCGGATTGTTCGGATTGCCCGGCGCGCTGCCTGCTTCAGAGGGAATCTGTGGGTTCTGTTCGTCTGCCATAGAGATTAGGGGCTGGCAAAGGGGCTTTCCCTGCGGGGAGAATTGCTGAGCCTGGGCTTCACGAGCTTCCCCTCTATTTTAGGCCTTCCAGGGGCGTTTCGGCAAGCTGGAAATCCGCAAATAAAGCTATATGTTTCAGTTATTTATCTCGGGGTCAGGCGGTCCCGCGCCAGGTCATCCCCGGCCTGTCACAACAACCCCGGCAAACTGAGCACACAGAAGATCGCCTGCAACAGGCAGATCGACCCCGCAGCGGCCATCGCCACCCGCCCCTTGGGCATCTCATAAGCGTCCGCAAACACCCCCCCGATAAACGCGAACACAAACGGCAGCGCCCACACCAGCGGCGTTCCCGGAACACCTTTCGTCACCAGAAACACCAGCGCCAGCGCGGCGAGCAGCGGCGCAGTATTGCCAAAATAAATCGTCCGCTTCAGCGCAATGTAGAGCCACAGCGCCGCCCCCGCCGCAATCGTCACCCCCGCGTTCGACAGCGCCAGGAAGAACCGATGTGCCGGCTCGGTCGAAACTCCCAGTTGCGCCGCGTCCGAGCGAAAGATATAGCTGAACGCATCCGGCGAAAAGTTGTAGCAGGCAAACAGCACCACCAGCGCACCGATCCCCGCCGCCAGCAGCACCGGAATCAGCAGGCTCCGTCGTCCGTCGGCGATCCACAGCATCAGCAGAAATCCCAGCCCCATCACCACCGGCAGCGCGGCGATATGCGACCCCGCCACCACGGCAAACATCCCCGTCAGCAGCACAATCCTGGGTCGCCATTTGCGACGCGGTCCCTGCATCGCGTGGGCCACGCCAATCGCCGTATACAGCGCGGCAAACAATCCCAGCGCCGCGAGTATCTCCGCATTCGGCGTAATCGAGGCTCGCAGCACGGACGGCGAAAAGCAGTAGAGCGCGAGCGAAGTATACCCGCCGTAGTCGCCAAACAGCCGCCGCGTCACCCACCACAACACCCCGCCCAGCATCGCCCCAGCCATCAGAAACGGAAGCCGCAGCAGAAACAGCACGTGGGTCATCTGGTGGCGCAGCTCCCAGGTGGAAACCGTCGCGTCCGGCGTCTGCAATACCTTGTCTTCCTGCTTCCGAAACAGGTCCGCGAGCCGCTCCCACTCCACATCGAGCGTCAGCGGAAGCCCCGCCGCGCGATACGCCAGCACCCCGTCGTGGATATTGCCGCAACTGGTAAAGTACCCCGCCAGCGGTGGCCTGTGCTCCCACATCTCCCGACCGCAGCGCGCATACTCGTAGTCCCGCTCGCTCAGCGTCTGCTGCGAGGTTAGCCAAAGCCCCTGCCCCAGAAACAGCAGCAGCAGCCC
>JAJZFR010000079.1 GCA_021805265.1 Acidobacteriota bacterium
TCGTGAAACAGGTAGTTGCTGTCGTGCGGTCCCGGCGCGGCCTCCGGGTGGTACTGCACACTGAAAAGCGGCAGCGACTTATGCCTCAGCCCCTCGAGCGTGTTATCGTTCAGGTCCACGTGAGTTAGCTCTACTTCGTTGGCGTTGATGCTCTCAGGGTCCACGGCAAAGTTATGGTTATGCGCCGTAATCTCCACCTTGCCATTGGTCATGTTCTTCACCGGATGGTTGCCGCCGTGGTGGCCAAATTTCAGCTTGTAGGTCTTCCCGCCCAGCGCCAGACCCGTCAACTGATGCCCGAGACAGATTCCAAAGATCGGCACCCTCCCCAGCATCTCGCGTATTGCCCGGACTGCGTAATCAACAGGCTCAGGATCGCCCGGACCATTCGACAGGAAAACCCCGTCCGGCTTCAGAGCCATCACTTCATCGGCGCGCGTCTCCGCCGGAACCACCGTCACCCGGCAGCCCTCGCGCGTCAGCATCCGGAGTATATTCCGCTTGATGCCGAAGTCGTAGGCCACCACATGCAGCAGCGGCCTGTCGCCAGCGCCATCCGCCGACAGCAGCGAGTCGCCCGTCTGCGCCAACGGGTCCGCAGCGTCAAATGTGTAGACCTGTTTGGTCGAAACCACTCGCGCCAGATCCTGACCATCCATCTTCCGGATCGAACGAGCCTTGGCTACCAGCGACTCAGCATTCGCATCGAGCGTCGAGATGCAACCGCGCATCACGCCATGCTTGCGCAGGTGCCGCACCAGCGCGCGTGTGTCGATCTCCGCGAGCACCGGAACGCTGTATCGCTCCATGTACTCATCGGTCACGCGTTCCGAACGCCAGTTCGAGCTGACCGGCGAAAACTCGCGCACGATCAACCCTTCGATGTAAGGCTTCGCCGCCTCATCGTCCGCCTGGTTGGTGCCGTAGTTGCCGATCTGTGGATTGGTGAGAACGACTATCTGGCCCGCGTACGATGGGTCCGTCGCGATTTCCTGATAGCCAGTCAAGGAAGTATTGAAGACCACTTCACCCAGGGCTTCACCCCGAGCGCCGTACCCTTCGCCCGTAAAAATGCGCCCGTCTTCGAGCGCAAGAGTCGCTTGCATCGCGTCTCCAAGGAGTGGATTCAATCGATTTTAGCAGGAAACGCGAGCGCCCATCGCAACAATCGGCAAAGCAATCACAAGCCCAATGGAATCAAAGCGCGAAGAAGAAGCCGCTCAGCGCACCACGCCAACATCACGTCTTGGCCAGTACACAAACTCCGCCTTGCCATAGATCAGTCCTCGCGCCACCAGGCCAAAGTCGCGGCTGTCGCTTGCAATCGAGCGGTGATCCCCCAGCACAAAATACTCTCCCTGCGGCACCATTTCGGCCTCCATCGAGCGCGTGTCGCGATACTCCTCCGGCACGTACGGCTCGGCAATCGCCCTTCCGTTCACGACCACCTGCCCATCGCGAATCTCCACCCGGTCGCCCGGAATCGCGATCACCCGCTTGATGTAGCTCAGCTTCGGGTTGCGCGGATAATGAAACACAACCACATCCCCGCGCTTGATCGCCTCCACGTGATAAACGAACTTGTTGATGAACAGCCGGTCGTGATCCTCGAGCCGCGGCAGCATGCTCGTGCCCTCCACGCGCACCGGCTGGTAGAGAAACGTAATGATCAGCACCGACGCGCAAACAGAAAAACACACATCGCGCATCCACAACATCCACGGCCCTCGGCGACGGATTTCGTCCGTGGTCGGCTGTCCCGCGCCAACCGCCAACGGAGCATCCCCGGCCCCCAAAACTTCCGTTTCCCCTGTGGAACCAGCGTCCTCGATCATCACCTTACAAGCCTAGCCGATCCCAGCCCGCAATCCAAACCAGCCTGCGGAATCCGCGAACCGAGGATTTCTCCCCTCGAATCCCCGGTTCGCGTTAGCATGACTCTCAGGCATGGTGAACCACTCCCAAACCGCCGCAGAGCGCCAGTCCAACCCCTGTCCCTACCCGGATGCGCGCCGAATACTCGAGCAGGCCATCGCTGACCGCGCCTTTCCCGGTTGCGCCTTCGGCGTTCTCGCCCCCGACGGAACCGCTTTCTCAGCCGCTCTCGGCAGCTTCACCTACGACCACAGCGCGCCAGCCGTCCTCGCAGAAACCCTCTATGACATCGCCAGCCTCACCAAGGTCGTCGCCACCACCGCCGTCGCCATGCTCCTCCATCAGCAGGGCCGGCTCGATCTCGAAACACGACTCGGCGACCTGCTGCCCGGTTTTGTCGTCGGGCGCTCGACCTGCAACGACCCCACGCAAAGCCGCTGGGCGCGCCAGGTCACCCTTCGTCATCTTCTCGCCCACAGCTCCGGCCTGCCCGGCTATGTCCCCTTGTTTCGCCATGCCTCCTCGCCCTTTGAACTGCTTCGCGCCACCCTCCAACTGCCCATCGAAGCCGAACCAGGTACCCGCGCCGAGTACTCCGACCACGGCTTCATCCTCCTCGGCAAGGCGCTTGAATGTCTGCTCCGAGAGCCGCTCGCTCCCTGGGCCACGCGCACCCTCTTCACCCCACTCGCCATGACCTCGACGCGATTTTGCCCGCTCCTCACCCAGCGCACGGCCATCCCTCCCACGGAAGAGGACCATACTCTCCGCTTTCGCACCCTCCAGGGCGAGGTTCAGGACGAGCACGCGTTCCTGCTCCACGGCGCAGCCGGTCACGCCGGACTCTTCTCGACTGTCCCCGACCTTATCCGCTTCGCCCGCGCCATCCTGCATCCTGAAGATGTCTCCTTGTTCCATCCCCCAACCATTGCCCTCTTCGCCGACCGGCAACCACCCTCCGGAAGCTCCCGCGCCCTCGGCTGGGATACGCCCTCTGCCCCGTCCTCCTCCGGAACACGCTTCAGCCCTCGCTCCATCGGACATCTTGGCTACTCCGGCTGCTCCCTCTGGATCGATCTCGAAGCGCGCGTCGCTGTCGTCCTGCTCACCAACCGCACCTGGCCCAATCGACAGTGTGATGCCATCCGCTCCGTTCGTCCCGCTTTCCACGACGCGATTCGAAACGCTCTCCGCTGATATTCCAGACCGTCGGAGTAGACGGGCACATTTGGGTGCGTACGGGCGATTCCGGTCATCCCATTTCTGAAACGCAACTTCTCCTGACGTGCTATGAAATTTAACCGGCGAAGTACCAGACAGACCAGCTACAATCGTAGGGTTAGGGACAAAATACGGATGCTCAGCAACCCAACCATGATCGATACAGCCAACTCAGGTTCGACGCCAGCCACGTCGGCCGCCAAAGAAAACGCAGCCTTTCTCCAGAAGCTCACCACCGAAAGCCAGAACGAGGCTTCCCAGGGGCTTGACACCAAGTCGGCTCTGGAGATCGCGCGCATCATCAACGCCGAAGACGCCAAGGTCGCCCT
>JAJZFR010000273.1 GCA_021805265.1 Acidobacteriota bacterium
CCATCGGTCTCGCCAACAAGGAGTGCATGGTGGCGGCGGGCGAGATTCTCACAAAGGCAGCCCGTGACCGTCGAGTTCCACTGCTGCCCATCGACTCCGAACACAACGCCGTCCACCAGTGCCTGCGCGTCGGCGCGCCAGCCGAGGTCAGGTTAGTCTGGCTTACTGCTTCCGGCGGGCCGTTCCGCCGCCTGCCGCTGGCCGATTTCGCCACCATCACCCCTGAACAGGCGCTCAGGCATCCCACCTGGGTCATGGGCCGGCGCATTACCATCGACTCGGCCACCATGCTCAACAAGGGCCTCGAAATTATCGAGGCCTGCCGGTTATTCGACCTTCCGCCCTCCCAGGTGCGGGTGACGGTCCATCCCCAATCCACCGTGCACTCCCTGGTCGAGTATGTCGATGGCTCGATCCTCGCGCAGATTTCTGTCACCGACATGCGCCTGCCGATCCTCTACGCGCTGGCCTATCCTGAGCGACCGGCCTCGACCCTGACCTTTGATCTCGCTTCCCTGGCGCATCTGGACTTCGAGCAGCCCGATTTTGCTCGCTTCCCGTGTCTGCGACTGGCCTATGAAGCGGCAGAAAAGGGCGGCGCGCACTGCATTGCGTTGAATGCGTCCGATGAAATCGCCGTCGAGGCGTTTCTTGACCGCCGGATACCTTTTCCCGGCATCCCGCGTACAATAGAAAAGGTGCTGGAAATGACCCCTGAAACTCATCCGCAAACCATCGCGGAGGTTTTGGAGGTCGATTCCCAGGCGCGTGAACGAGCGGGCGAAGTGATCTCCGCCGCTTCTTAAGGCGTTGAGAGGCTTCCAGTCAGCCAGCAGTGAAGCCAGGTCTAGCCAGGTCCAGCCAAGCCAGGGGTAAACGCGCGCACGTATGCACACATTTCTCGTCTCTATCGTCTCGGTCCTCGTTGTTCTCGGCATCATGGTCATCGTGCATGAGTTTGGCCACTTTGCAGCGGCCAAACTTTTTGGTGTGCGCGTCGAGGCCTTTTCCATTGGCTTTGGCCCGCGGCTCTTTGGCGTGAAGATCGGTGACACAGACTACAAGGTGTGCGCACTGCCGCTCGGCGGATACGTCAAAATGACCGGCGAAAATCCCGGCGAAGCGGTCAGCGACGATCCCGGCGAGTTTACCCGTCATCCCCGCTGGCAGAGGGTGATTATCGGCTTTGCTGGTCCCGCAGCGAACTTTCTCCTCGCTCTCGCACTCATGACCGGCCTGCTCATGTTTCACCATGAGATGTATGTCTACTTCGATCAGCCCGCCGTGCTCGACTGGGTTTCCACCGGCTCGGTCGCGGCGCGTGCCGGCCTTCAGCCCGGAGACCGGATCGAGCGCTTTGACTCGGTGGACCAGCCGACCTGGAAGGATGTCGAGATTCGCGCGCAGGTGAACCTGAACCACTCGGTCCCTGTAACTGTCGCGCGCGGTGGCCAGAACCTCAACCTGACGCTGCCCGTTCCCGACTCCACCAAGGGTGAGGATTTTAGTCTGGCCAAGATCGGCCTCTATCCCGTCGAGCAGCCGGGGCCGATCCAGGTCGAGATGGTGGGCGACAACACCCCAGCTTCCCAGGCTGGACTCGATCGCGGCGATCTCTTCCAGTCGGTCGATGGGCGCGTCTTTCACTCCACCGAGTCTCTCGTCGCCTACATGCAGTCCCGAGACGGTGCCCCGATGACCGTGGTGGTCGATCACAAAGGCGTGGACCGCACGCTCCGCATCGCGCCCACCGAACTGGATGACGCGCAGGGAAAGAAGGCCTGGCGCATCGGCTTCACCGGCACCGAGCCGCCCTACCGCGTCGAGCAGCTCCCACTGCTTGCCGCCATGGCCGAGTCCTTTCGCTTCAATCGCGCCAACTCCCTGCTGATCCTCGAAGTGCTCGAGCGCGTGGTCACCCACAGAATGTCCGTCGATACGCTCTCAGGACCCATCGGCATCGCCAAACAGACCGGCATGGCCGTCGAGATGCAGGGCTGGCAGCCCATCCTCCAGTTGATGACCGTCATCAGTCTCAATCTCGGCATCCTCAACCTCATGCCGTTTCCCATTCTCGATGGCGGCCTGATCCTCTTCCTCATCGTTGAAAGCATCCTCCGCCGCGACGTGGACATGGCCATCAAGGAGCGCATGTATCAGGTGGCCTTTATCCTGATCCTGGTCTTTGCCGCCTACGTCATCTTCAACGACATCGCCAAGCTGCAATTATTCAACTTTCATCGACCCTGACACCTCTTATTTTCTAAAGAACGAAACGGAGAACCACACCATGTCCGTCACCACCGAACTGCGGGTCCGCTATGCCGAGACCGATCAGATGGGCGTTGTCTACTATTCCAACTACCTGGTCTGGTTCGAGGTGGGGCGCGTCGAGTTCCTCCGTTCCCTGGGCTTCGATTATCGCCAGATGGAGGTCGAGGACGGCTGCATTCTGCCCGTCGTCGAGGCTACCTGCCGCTACAAGGCTCCGGCCCGCTACGACGACCTGATCCAGATCGAAGCCTGTCCGGTGCTGCTGCGCGGCTCTCTGCTCAAGTTTGCCTATCGCGTGCTGCGCGCGGGAAGCCATGGCGAGCCGCAGGTGCTGCTGGCCGAGGGCGAAACAGTGCATATTGTCTGTGACGCGAGCATGCAGAAGTGTTCGCTGCCCGAGCGTTACGCCGCCCCCATTCGCAGCGCCATTCGCGTACTCTCGCTCGACGATCAGCAGGAGATGTAGCGGAGTTTTCCCGCACGGTTTTCCGACCGGCTGTTTCAGCGGCTGTGGTCTCCGCCACGGCCCTCGCTGCGGTCTCCGATACGCTGGCGCAGAAAATCAACCACAGCATCGAGCGGCGTACCCGGTCCAAAGACCGCGGCAACGCCCCTGGCCTCGAGCGCCGGAACATCGCCCTGCGGGATGGTTCCGCCAAGCACGACAAGAATCTCGGCAGCATTCTGTTCCCGCAGCAACTCGATCACGCGCGCCGCGAGCGTATTGTGCGCCCCGCTCAGGATGCTGAGACCAATGGCGTCAACGTCTTCCTCGATTGCAACGCGCACAACCGCTTCCGGCGTCTTGCGCAGGCCAGTGTAGATCACCTCCATGCCCGCATCGCGCAGCGCGTGGGCGATGATCTTCGCGCCGCGATCATGGCCGTCCAGGCCCACCTTGGCCACAAGTACGCGGATCGGGCGGGCGGGCATCCGAGGGGCTGGTTTCATTCCGCTGTGAACACTACCACACCAGCCGCCGGGCTGGGAACTGGCGGCCGGTGTATCGGGTTGGGGACGCACTGCATCCCGGCTGCGCTGCGGCTCACATTGCCTCCGGCGCTTCGATGCCCATCCAGCCAAGCACGGCCACCAGCTCGCCGAGCGCAATGGCTGCCGTCGCCAGCAGCACAGCCTTACGCTGCGGGTCTTCCTCGGTAAGGATGTGGTGCCGATGGTAGAAGTTGTTGAACTCCTGCGCCAGTTGGAAACCGTGCCGCGCCACATAGGCTGGCTCTGCCGTCTGGATTGCCTGCGCGAGCGTCAGCGAGCGTTTGGCCGCACGCAGCCAGATGGCCCATATCTCGTCAGCCTGCTCGAGTTGTGAGTCCAGCCCTGAGTCAGGCAGTGCGCTGTCGGGATTCGCCGTCAGTGCGGCCAGCGCGGCCTCTGGCGTCGTTCCCGCCTTGCGAAAGATGTTGCGCGCGCGCACCGCGGCGTACTGCACATAAGGGCCGGTTTCGCCCTCGAAGCTGAGCGCGTCCTTGAAGTCGAATGCGATCACCGAGCCGCGCGTGAACTTGAGCATGAAGTAGCGCAGCGCCCCGATGGCGATCTGTTCGGCGATCTTCTGGCGCTCGGCCTCGGCGCGCTCGGGCTGGCGCGCATCCACCTCGCGGCGCGTGGCTGCGGTGAGTTTATCCAGCAGGTCGTCGGCCTTCACGCCGAAGCCTTTGCGCCCGCTCACTTCAATGTAGGGCCGGCTTTGATCCTCTTCCGACACCTGGTAGCCAAGCTCCAGAGCGCAGCGCGGCGTCAGCGCCACCATCTCGTAGCTGAAGTGGGTGTAGTGGTCCGCAGCCTCCGCGTGACCCATGCCGCGCAGCGCCTGGATCACATTGGCTTGCGGGTCCGACTGGCGCGAGTCGATCACGTTGTAAATCGCCGTCGCGCCGCCGAAATGCGGATGTTCCGCTTCGCCCGATTCGCAGGAAATCCAGCAGTCATGCGCCGGATAGCGATAGAACCGGCGATAGCCGAAGTCGCGACCCAGCAGGCCAAACTTCCACAGGTGATAGGCAATGTCCTTGCCCACGTAGGTTACCGTTCCATTCGAGCGCACAATCACCTTGGCGTCTTCGTCGGTTTCGCCTTCCGTCACCCTCGCGTCGGGCCGCGTCATCACCCAGCAGTCTTTATTTTTCCCTTCGGTTTCGTAGTAGAGTACCCCGCTTGATTGGAGCAGCTCAAAGGCCAGCTCCCAGAATTTCAGGTGGAGAATCTCGCTCTCGCGCGGCAGAAAATCGTAGACAATCCCCAGCCGCTGCATGGTTTCCAGATGATGCCGCAGCACGGTCGTCGAGATCAGGTCGGCCACTTCGGCAGTCTCGTTGCCGCCCGTCTCGATCTCATGCAGCGTGGCGTAGCGCAGCGCCTTGCGACGCTCCTGCTCCGCCTTGTCCCCTGCGGCATCGTCGGCTGCGTACCACTGCGAGACGCGCGCGTACAAGTCCCAGCAGAGATAGTCGAAGCGCTGTTCGCGCGCCTCCGGGCCAAGCGCTTCGGCGGCGGCGATCAACCCGCGCAGCTCGACCAGCGACTTGCACTCCAGATGCACAAAGCCCACCACTACATCGGCCACCTGGACACCGGTGTTGTCGATGTAGTTCTGCACATCGACGCGCTGGCCGTCGGCTCTCAGGATGCGCACCAGCGTATCCCCCAGAATCGCGTTGCGCAGGTGGCCCACGTGGGCGGCCTTGTTGGGGTTGATGCTGGTGTGTTCCACCAGCACGTGCTCGGTCGCTCCAGCGGTGCCGGTTGTGTCGGGGTTTCGGCCCGAGGCCAGCTTCAGGGATGCCGCGCCACGAGCCAGACGCACGTTGATGTACCCCGCGCCAGCCACTTCAAAGGCGGCAAAGCCCTCGCTCGCGGGGAGCGCGGCGGAGAGCTTTTCGGCCAGTTCGCCAGCGATGATTCGCGGCGCTTTGCGCAGCCGCCGCGCCAGTTCGAAGGCCACCGGCAGCGCAAACTCGCCCAGCTTCAGCTCCGGCGGCTGCTCGACGGCAATCGTCTCCAGATCGACATCCCAGGCGCTCTTCAACACTTCTTTCACCTGATCGATCAGGCGCTGTTGCAGCTCTCGATACACTGGCAGTCCCCTCGCGCACCTCCTGTCTGATCCCGGAAAGGATCGGGTGCGCGTCTCCTGATTTTAGAGCACGCTCACCATCGTCAGTTCATTGGTACAAGTTCATTGATGCCGTGCCCAGAAAGCGGCAGGACTGAGAATGGGATATTTGGCTGCCAGCAACAGCAGATCCTTGTCGCCGGTAATCAGGAAGTCGGCGTTCGAGGCCAGCAGCGTCGCGAGCACCTGCTGGTCGGCGGAGTCTCGCAACTCGGGATCATAGGTCGTCACCGGCTCAACCATTTCAGCCATGAACATCAGGCTGTCCGTCAGGTCGCGAATCTCTACGGTAGTGAGCTGGATGCGGCTGAGACGCGGCAGAACGCGGGCTGTTTCATCCAGCAGGAATCGCGACAGAACCACATCCAGCGCACCCTGATGCCACAGCAGGAGAATGCGTCCCGGAATGCTTGCGGGATAGGCCAACCCGGAGACCAGCACGTTGGTATCGAGGACGATGCGCAGAGAGGACACAGTCGTCAGCGCGCTCGCTCTGCGGCTACCACGGCGTCGATCTCCTCGATCCCGGCTTCCATGGTGTGGTCGGCATATGCGCTGGCAATGCGCGACGCGAGCGCGTCAAAGCGATCCCGCATCTGTCGTATCCGGGCAAACAGCGCCGCATCCACCAGCGCGGCCACCGGCTTGCCGTCCTTGCTGATCACGATGCTGTCGTTGCGATACTGCACACGATTCAACATCTCTCCGAGATTCTGCCGGAACTGAACTGCGCTGACCTCGTTGACCATGGTTCCTCTGACTGAAATGAGTGCGATGAGTGGATTTTATCTCCATGACCATAGTGATCGATATGGTCATGGGGGTCAATAGGTCTCCCTCGCCGAAACAAGCGCTTTCGAAAGCGATCCCTGGGTGTTTCGGCGTATCGCCTTGTTGTCATTTAGGATAGGTTCAAGCTTGACCAAATCCAGCATGTCCAATCCAGAAAACACGAAGACGCAGAGTTTTTACATCACCACGCCGATCTACTACGTGAACGCGCGGCCCCACCTGGGCCACGCCTACTCGACCATCGTCTGTGACGCCATCGCGCGCAGCAAGCGGGCGCAGGGGATTGCCACCTGGTTCCTCACCGGGACCGACGAACACGGGCAGAAGATCGAGCGCTCGGCGGCCCAAGCCGGGCGCAGCCCGGCGGAGTTTGCCGCCGCCATCTCCGGCGAGTTTCGCTCCCTGTGGCAGCGCCTGGGGCTGACCAACGACGACTTCATCCGCACCACCGAGGACCGCCACAAGCGCGGCGTACAGAAGCTCTTCACCGTGCTCCGGGACAAGGGTTTCATCTACAAGGGTTCCTACACCGGCCAGTACTGCGTCTCTGACGAGCTGTACGTGGACGCGCCTCCGGGGTCGCCCTGCCCGGACTGCGGCCGTCCGACGGAAACCGTCAGCGAGGAAAACTACTTCTTCAAGCTCTCGGCCTTCGAGGGCAAGCTCATCGAGTACTACGAAGCGCATCCGGAGTTCATCCAGCCCGAGGCGCGGCGTAACGAGGTCATGGCCTTTGTGCGCGGCGGCCTCAAGGATCTCTCCGTCAGCCGCACCAGCTTCACCTGGGGCATCCCCGTGCCGGGCGACGAAAAACACGTCATCTACGTCTGGATGGACGCCCTCGCCAACTACATCACCGCGCTCGGCTATGGCTCGGACGATCCGGCCGAACAGAAGCGTTTCGAGCGCTTCTGGCCCGCTGACATTCACCTCATCGGCAAGGAGATCAGCCGTTTCCACTGTGTCTACTGGCCCGCTTTTCTCATGGCCGCCGGGCTGCCGCTCCCCCGGTCGGTGGTCGCCAACGGCTGGCTGCTTTTCGACAAGAGCAAGATGTCCAAGTCGGTCGGCAACATTGTGCGCGCGGAGACGGTCGTCGAGGTGCTTGGCGCGGACGCGCTGCGCTACTTCCTGTTGCGCGAGATCAGCTTTGGCCACGACGGAAACTTCACCTTCGAGGCGCTCGTGCAGCGCTACAACGGCGACCTGGCCAACGGCTACGGCAACCTGGTAAGCCGCGTGGTGGCGATGATGCATCGGTACTTCGCCGGCGTCGTCCCCCCGGCCATAGCGCCGCTCGAGGCTGGCGAGCCGGAGCAGGGAATCTGCGCCGCTGCCGAGACCACAATTACCGCTTTCCGCGCCCAGTTTGACGCCATGGATTTTTCCCGCTCGCTCGAAACGCTGTGGTCGCTGGTGGCCACCGTCGATGGATACCTGACCGCCTCCGCGCCATGGAAGAAGCCCACCGAGCGCTCCGAAGACGAACATGCGCAGTTGCAGGCGCGGGTGCTCGCGACCGCTGCCGAGGCCATTCGCATCACCACCGCCCTGGCCTGGCCCATCCTGCCCGAGTCCACGGCAAAGGTATGGCGACAGCTTGGGCTGGGCGCAATTGACCAGGCCGCCGAGAGCGGCGAACTGAAATCTCTCGCATGGGGCGGGCTGAAGGCCGGGACGCAATGCAACGCGCCGGCAGCTCTCTTTCCCCGCGCGGAAAAGGACGCAATCGAACGTATGCAGAATCTGGAAAACCAAAACAACCTGACCGCTGTGGCCGCAGTGAGCGGAGCGGAGACTACCGCGCCAGCGGCAGCCGCAGAAGCTCCAGCCCCGACACCAGCCCCGACACCAGCCCCGACACAGGTCGCTGAAGCAACTCCTGCGCCCTCGCTCGCTGTTACTCAGAACCCGCAGATTGGCATCGAGGACTTTGCCAAAGTGGAGCTGCGCGTGGCCCAGATCCTGGTCGCCGAGCGCGTCCCAAAGGCTGACAAGCTGCTCCGCCTCGAGGTCGATCTGGGCTATGAAAAGCGCCAGATTCTCGCCGGAATCGCCCAGTTCTACGAGCCGGAAAAGCTCATCGGACGCAAGGTCGTAATCGTGGCCAACCTGGCTCCGCGCAAGCTCCGCGGCCTCGAGTCCAACGGCATGGTGGTGGCAGCCTCCGTCGGCGATGAGGGCGCGCCAGTGCTGGCCGGCTTCCTCGAAGACGTCCCGCTCGGCGCGCGGCTCAAGTAGTAGGCCCGCAGGAGTTGCCCGATACACATAAAACGTGCAACCCTTACACATAGAGGGATTCTGCCATGCGGACGAATATCGACATCGACGATGAGTTGATGCGCCAGGCGATGGCTGCGAGCAATGCACCGACCAAGAAAGCCGCCGTGGATGAGGCTTTGCGGTTGATGGTGACGCTGAAACGCCAGGAAGAAGCGATGGAAAGTCTGCGCGGACTCGCAACCTGGGTTGGGCATGACGGCGATTGGTTTGCTCCCGATCCGCTGGATCCGGAGTGGAATGCGCATGGTCATCGTTGACGCATCCGTTTGGATTGATCTATTTCTCGATCATCGCACCGCTCAGACAGCATGGTTGAGCCAACACTGCGGCGTCGAGAGAATTGGAATCGCAAGCCTGACGTTGTGTGAGGTGTTGCAGGGAATTCGCGGAGAAGCGCGTTTCCAGCGGGCACAGCGGGAGTTGGCGCAGTTCGAGATATTTGAGACAGGTTCTACGGCACTGGCGATTGCTTCGGCCCGAAATTACCGGATTTTGCGCGGTCTTGGTCTGACTGTTCGAACCACGATCGACTGCATGATTGCTACGTTCTGTATCAACCAGAGTTACCAACTGCTCCACAACGACAGGGATTTTGATGCGTTCGAGGCGCATCTCGGGCTACAGGTTTTACGTCCGCAGAAGCCGTTGCGAAACTAGCTGAGCTTTCCATCCCAAGTTTCAATTCAGGAGATCCGAATTTGCTGATCGATTCCCATGCGCATCTGGACAGCCCGCGTTACGCGGGCGAACTGGAAGCTGTGCTGCGCCGCGCCGTCGATGCCGGTGTCGGCGGCGTGCTCGCGATTGGCATCGGCGAGGGGCCAGCCGAGATGCACCAGGCGCTCGATCTCTGCCGCAAATACGCTGGCCAGCCCGGTGTGCCGCAGCTTTGGGCCAGTGCGGGCATCTATCCTCATTCAACCCATCTGGCCGATGCCGCAGCGCTGGCAGAGCTGGACCGCCTGCTGTCTGAGCCGGAGGTCATCGCCTGCGGAGAGATTGGCCTCGACTACTATCACGACGGCACGCCGCACACTGTGCAGGCGCGGGCCTTCGTCGCCCAGATGGAGCTAGCCGCAGCTCGCAGGCGCCCGATCCTCATTCACTGCCGCCCGGCGGATGGCGACGATCAATGCTGCCTTGATACGCTCACGCTGATCGAAACGCACTGGAAGCCAGCCGCGCTCGGCGGAATCCTCCACTGCTTTTCCGGGACCATCGAGCAGGCCGAGCGAGCCATCGAGATGGGCTTCCTCATCAGCTTTGCCGGGCAGATTACCTATCCCAAGGCCCAGGCGCTGCGGGAGGTTGCCGGGCGGATTCCGCTGGATTGCCTGCTGGTCGAAACCGATGCGCCCTATCTCGCGCCTGTACCCTTTCGAGGCCAGCGCAACGAGCCTTGCCGGGTCGCCCTTACTGCGGCCATGCTGGCGGAAATCAAAGGCGTCTCGGTTGAGCAATTGGGCATTGCGACAACGAAAAACTTCGCCAGGCTGTTTCGATTGGCGCTCGACGTGTGACACTAGTTTGGAAGACTGGCCTGATCGGGGTGACCGGGCACCGGGGAATCGCCAGAATCGCGGCGGAATCTGTTGAAAACGCAAGGATGGAAGTGGCATGGCGCAGGATAACTCGTTTGATATTGTGAGCAAGGTGGAGATTCAGGAAGTACGCAACGCCATTGACCAGGCGCTCAAGGAGATCAAGGCGCGCTTTGATCTCAAGGACTCGAAGTCCGAGGTGACGCTGGAAGGCAATGACGCGATCCAGCTTGCCTCCGCCGATGAGTACAAGCTCGATGCGGTCAAGGAGATCCTCGGCCAGAAGCTGGTCAAGCGCGGCATCTCACTCAAGAACCTCAGCTACGGCAAGCTCGAAGAGGCCATGGGCAAGAGTGTGCGCCAGAAGATCACCCTCCAGCAGGGCGTTCCGGGGGACAAGGCAAAGGAAATTGTCCGTGTTGTGAAAGACTCGAAGCTGAAGGTACAGGCTTCCATTCAGGGCGACTCGGTGCGGGTGAGCGGCAAGGACCGCGATTCGCTCCAATCGGTCATAGCGCTTTTGCGCGGTAAAGATTTTGGACTGGATTTGCAGTTCACCAACTATCGGACCAATTAACCGGCATCGAGGCGATGACTCGGGCATCCGATAAGCTGATACTGGAGTTGATCTTGATCCTCAGGCAACAGGAAAGCATGAGAATTCCGAAACCTTGAGCACACTGGCCATTGCGACGGCGCGCGAAGTCTTCGATCTGTTACGGGAAGACCTGACAGCGATTGAAAAAGAGCTGGGCCGCGACGCGATCTCGACCGTAAGCACCATCACCGAGATTGCCGAGTATCTGCGCGGCGGTGGCGGCAAGCGCATCCGCCCAACCCTCCTGCTGCTCGCGGCGCGCGCGCTCGGCTACTCCGGCGCAGGGATGATTCGCCTCGGTGCGGTCGTCGAGCTGGTGCATACGGCCACCCTGGTTCACGACGACATCATCGACGCGGCAGACATGCGGCGCGGACGCCCCTCGGCCAACACCACCTGGGGCAACGAAAAATGTGTTCTCGCGGGCGACTGGCTTTACATGCAGGCCTTTCACATCGCGCTCGAAGAGCGAAACTTCAAGGTGCTGGACCTGCTCATCAGCCTCACCCAGCAGATGGTGGAAGGGGAACTGCTCCAGATTCAGAAGCTGGGGCGGGCGATTTCGGAAGAGGAGTACTACGACCTGATCTTCCGCAAGACGGCGTGTCTGTTTTCCGTTTCGATGCAGCTTGGCGCTACGCTGGCCGACGCCGATCCGATCCAGGAGGAAGCGCTGGCGCGCTATGGCCGCGCGGTCGGCCTGGCCTTTCAGATTGTCGATGACGTGCTGGACCTGACGGCCACTGAAGAAGTGCTGGGCAAGCCGGTCGCGAGCGACCTGCGCGAAGGCAAGACAACGCTCGCTGTCATCCACTCGATCGAGCATGGCACGGCGGTGGATCGGCTGGCTATTCAATCCGTGCTCGAGGATGGCGGCTTTGCCCGCACCACGCCGGAGCAGATTCAGCAGATTCTCGCCCGCAATGGCTCGGTCGAGTATGCCATGCAGGCGGCGCATCGCTATGCCGACCAGGGCCGCAGCGCGCTGGCGGTGCTCGAAGACTCCGAGTTCAAGCGCGCCCTGCTCGGTGTCACCGAGCTGGTGGTTGCGCGCGACAAGTAATCCCTCGGGGGGCCGCGCCGACGCGTAGTGTTACCGGGGAGTAGACTTCCTCCATGCAGGAATGCTCTGCGAGGGTCCACCATGAACCGGCGAAAATTTCTCACTACCGCTGCATCCCTTCCGCTGCTCGCGGGTGCGGCACCGCTCTCCATTGCGCCGCTCGCCTTTGCTTCGCCGGACTCGGTTGCATCGCCTGGGCGCAAAAGGACAACGGCACCGAACCGGCCAGTGAGCGAGCGTTATGAGATCACGCTGCAACGCGTCCTCAGCGGAACCAGCCCGGCCTATACGCGGGAGTTTCTCCTGGCCGATGTTCGCCCCACTTCCGAACGCCGATTTACCGAGTACAGCGGCGATCTTTCCGGCAGGTACATCGGGGCGCTGGCGACTGCGGCCCGTGTCTATCACGCCAGTTTTCCAGGCCTGGATTCTCTGGTCGAAAGCATCGTTGCGCTGCAAAAGCCCGACGGCTACTTCGGCAGCGAATTCCATTCCAGGAAGCCGACCGACCAGGATTTAGCCCTGCTCTGGGGCAATGGCCGGCTGCTCGTGGGATTGCTCGAGTACTACCGCTACAAGCCCTCGGAATCCGTACTGGCAGCCTGCACCCGCCTGGGAGATTTCCTGGTGCGCATCAGCCCGCTCATGCTCTCCGAAGAGATACGCAAGGAATTCGGAGCGGCACACTTCGCCTCCAGTTATATCTGCTGGACGCAGCAGACCGAGGGCCTGGCCAATCTCTATCAGGCGACCGGCGATACCCGCTACAAAGTGCTGGTCGAAGCGATTGCCGCCGTCATCGAACGTCGCCCCGGCGATCACGTTCACGGCTATCTCACCAGTCTGCGCGGCGTCATGGACCTCTATCAGATGACCTCAGAAGCACCGCTGCTCCGGCAATGCGAAGCTGCCTGGCAGGACGTGGTTCAGTCGCCGGATTTGTTGATTACCGGCGGCGTTCCCGAGGGCTGGAGTCCAAACAAGCATCGCACGGAAGGATGCGCGGAAGCAGATTGGCTTCGCTTGAACCTCTCGCTGTGGAGAGCTACGAACGATCCAAAATATCTGGCCATGGCCGAGCGCGCCGCCTTCAACGAACTTGCCTTCAATCAGTTCGATACCGGCGATTTCGGGCATCGCGTCTTATCCGACACCGGCTTCCGCGGCGACGGAGCGGTGCGCGCCTGGTGGTGCTGCACCCTCCATGGCCTGCGTTACTTTCCAGACCTCCAGAGCAGCGCATTTCATCGCGCGGATGGGGCTTTGTGGTATGACTTGCCGATCGACGGCAGTATCGAGACCGGCAGCCTCACCGCGACCGCAACATCCTCGCTTGCCCACGATGGCCTCATCCGGATCGCGATCACTTCCGCCGCCGAAACTCCCACCTCTCTCCGCATCCGCAAGCCGGAGTGGGCCAGCGCTCTTGCTATCCAACTGAACCACGAAGTCGGTGCCTATCCCGTCGATCAGGGATACGTACACCTGCGCCGCCGATGGAAATCGGGTGATGCGATTACCGTGAAATACACCATGGCGCTGCGAACCGAGTCCGCGCCCCGGCAGCGAGTTGCCTTCTTCTACGGGCCGTGGCTGCTCGGCGCATCGGCGTCAGACAACCCGAGGTACTTCAATGACCTCACCGCCCAGAACAAGGTGTCCAGCGAAGCAAACACTGCGTCATCGAGCGTAAGTTATCCCGCCCAGCGCTTTTCTGTTCCCATCGCCGCAACCACTCTTCCCTACACGCCCGCCGAGTTTCCCGACCAGCAGGAATCGGTCACGCTTTGCGCCGCCGCCGAACAGACCGGTCAACTCAGCACCTCCTGGGAATTCACTTTTCTCACCACAACGTAAACGGCGATCCTCAAGGTTGCAACAGCGGGCTGTGACTGCGATCATGCGGGATGCCCCGCAGCAGGCGCGTCGAGCTGCGTGGCCAGCATCGGAGCCAGCGAGGTCAGCAGCGCCGTGAGCTGGTGTTGCACACGGCGACCGGCTTCAAACACCTCCTCATGATTGAGCGGAGTTTTGCTGATGCCGGCGGCAAGGTTGGTGACGCAGGAAAGCCCAAGCACGCGCAGGCCCATGTGGCGCGCCACAATGGTCTCGGGAACCGTGGACATGCCGACCAGGTCGGCTCCCAGCCGCGCAAAGGCGCGAATCTCGGCCGGAGTTTCAAAGCTGGGGCCAGGCACGGCGAGATACACGCCT
>JAJZFR010000020.1 GCA_021805265.1 Acidobacteriota bacterium
TGGGAGCCAATCCACTCATGCCGCGCGTCGATTGCGACGTCGATGTCGATGAGCCTTTCACGCAATGGAAAGCCGGGCTGCTGGCTCGCTTCCATGAGATCGAAGGCGGGACAAAAGCGGCAAACTCAAGCCGGGCAAACATCCAATCTGCTCAGAAAACGCACAACCTCTCCGATCTACCTGCGCCTCCGGCCACGCGGGAGAATCCAGCGCTCGTTCCACTGGTGGAAAAGACACCGTTGACCCGCCACAGCTCGACAAAAGTTACTCTTCACCTTGGCTTCTCGACCGAAGGCACGGGGTTGACTTACGAGGCTGGCGACGCCTTCGGCGTCATTCCCCATAACGATGTCAACCTCGTCGCCGAGATTCTTCAGGTGCTGCGCTGCAACGGCAATGAGATGGTTCCCGGTGCCAAAACCGGCATGACTACCCTGCACGACGCGTTGACCCACCACCTCCAGATCACGCGCCTCAGCCGCAAGCTGGTCCAGGAGTTCGCCACGCTCGGTCAGTGCGCCAAATTGCTCATGATGCTCGCGCCGGAAAACAAAACACTGTTCGAGGACTACATCCACGGACGTGGAGTCATCGACCTTCTTCTCGAGTTTCCCGGCGTATTCTCCGATCCTGCTGAACTCGTCGCGATGCTGCCCAGGCTCTCGCCACGTCTCTACTCCATCTCCTCCAGCCCACTCGCTCACGCCGGCCAGATTCACGCCACGGTCGCAGTCGTCCGCTACAGCGCACATGATCGCGAGCGGGGAGGTGTCTGCTCGACTCTCTTCGCGGATCGAGCAAAAATCTCTGACCACCTGCCGATTTACATTCAGCCCAACCGAAAGTTCCGTCTGCCCTCAGACGACGCGCCGATGATCATGATTGGCCCCGGCACGGGCATCGCTCCATTTCGCGGCTTTCTTCATGAGCGGCGCGCGCTCGGTGCCAAGGGACGCAACTGGCTCTTCTTCGGCGAGCGCAGCTCCGCCACCAGCTTCCTCTATCGCGAAGAACTGGAAGCCATGCGCGCAGAGGGACACCTGACACGCCTCGATACCGCTTTCTCGCGCGATCAGGAGCACAAGGTCTATGTCCAGGACCGGATGATCGAACAGGGGCGAGACGTGTGGGAATGGCTTGAAGCCGGTGCCAGTCTTTATGTCTGTGGCGATGCAACGCGTATGGCGAAAGATGTTCATGCCGCACTGCTCACGCTTGTAGCAGCCCAGGGCGGAAAAAGCCCCGAGGCTGCCGAAGACTACGTGCATCAGCTCAAGGAACAGCATCGCTACCACCGCGACGTGTATTGATTGCTGCGGTATCCCGCTTCCTGCACCTCAATCCGAGAAGTGGCTGCGCCTTTGGGGCGGGTCGCTGCATCTACCTTGTATGACGACTTCTTCCTTGTTTTCTTCCGTTTCTGTCGGTGAGCTTGATCTGGCTCATCGGGTGGTGCTTGCTCCCTTGACCCGTTTGCGCTCGACCCAGCCGGGAGACGTGCCCAATGCATTGAATGCGGCTTATTACAAGCAACGCGCCTCGAAGGGCGGGTTGCTGATTACCGAGGCGACCCAAATCTCGTTGCAGGGCAAAGGTTATCCGGCCGCTCCTGGGATATACACTCCGGCGCAGATCGAGGGCTGGAAATTGGTGACCGAGGCGGTTCACTCGAAGGGCGGCTATGTCTTTGCGCAGCTCTGGCACGTGGGGCGGATCAGCCATTCGTCGCTGCACCCGGACCTGGGACTGCCGGTTTCGGCTTCGGCGATTGCGCCAGCGGACGGATCGAAGGTGCTGACGGCGAGCTTCCAGCAGGTGGAGTTTGAAACGCCCCGCGCGCTGGAGGCGGCAGAGCTGCCAGGCATTGTCGAGGACTATCGCCATGCCGCCGAGTGCTCCCAGGCCGCAGGCTTTGACGGGGTGGAGATTCACGGGGCCAATGGCTACCTGCTGGACCAGTTCCTCGAGGACGGAACCAACCAGCGCACAGATCAGTACGGCGGCTCGATCGAGAACCGCGCGCGGCTCCTGCTGGAGGTGGTGGACGCAGTGGTCGGGGTGCTGGGCAAGGGACGCGTGGGCATTCGGCTGTCGCCTTACGGCAAGTTCAACGGCATGGGCGACTCGAACCCGGTGGCTCTGTTTACCCACGTGCTGGAGCAGCTTTCGGCGCGCGGCGTGGCCTATGTTCATCTGGTGGAGCCGCGCGCGGTCAACGCCGAGGGGGATACGAGCATCGATCCGGCGCTGCTCGAAACCGCGAAGGTGTACCGCAAGGCATTTCGCGGCGCGCTGATCTCGGCTGGGGGCTACAACCGCGAACTGGCGGTACAGGCAGTGGCCTCGGGCTACGCGGACGCGGTGGCGTTCGGCCGGCACTTCCTCGCGAATCCCGACCTGCCGGAGCGTCTGCGCGTGGGAGCCGAACTGAACAAGTACGACCGCAGCACCTTCTACGGCGGCGGCGAAGAGGGCTACACGGATTATCCCGCGCTGCAAGAGGTCACGGCGTAAGTGGGTTGATTGCAATTGCGACGGCCTGCTGGTCTGGATCGACAGCAGGTCGCTTTGTTTTGTGCGCCGGATGACGGGTTGAGGCGTTCGGTACTTCGGCGGCAAGCAGGAGGCGTTTGCGTTCAGTGCCCCAGCGGTAGCCGGTGAGTTGGCCGCTGGCGGCAACGACGCGGTGGCAGGGGACGAGGACAGCGACGCGGTTGGCGGCGCAGGCACCGGCTACGGCGCGGGTGGCTCGCGGGTTGCCGAGGTCTGCGGCGAGCTGGCTGTAGCTGCGCATCTGGCCCGAGGGAATCTTTTGCAACGCGCTCCAGACGCGGAGTTGGAAGGCTGTGCCGCGCAGGTCGAGCGGGACGTTCCACTGGATAGCAGGTGTGGTTGTGTCGATGGTTGCGAGGATAGCCTGGAGGTCGGCAAGTATTGCATCGTCAGGGATAATCTCGGCGGCGAAGAACTCGCGGCGGAGATTGGCAACGAGGGATTCAGGCGAGTCCCCGAAGGCCAGCCAGCAGAGGCCGCGGGGGGTTCGTGCGGCGAGCGCGTGGCCCAGCGAGCACTGGGCGGCGGCGAAGCGAATCTGCTCTCCGGACGCGCCGGAGCGGAAGCTGGTGGGGGTCATCCCGAGCGGGTTTTTCTCGTAGACTCGGCTGGGGGCGTTGTAACCGGCTGCGTAGATGGCGTCGGTGACGGAGTTGCCGGGCTGGCGAAGTTTTTCCCGCAGTGTGTCAGCGCGTAAGCGACGAAGGTAGGCTGCGGGCGAGAGGCCGAGGGCCGCTTTGAAGCTGCGCTGGACGGTGAAGGGGCTGAGTCCGGTGAGGCGCGCAAGCTGGGCAAGCGTGACGGGCCTGAAACTCGCCGCGCACTGGTGAAGGTGGTTGCGGACCCGATCGATGGCC
>JAJZFR010000065.1 GCA_021805265.1 Acidobacteriota bacterium
AATCGCGATGACGATCTGGTGGGTGGTGCGGTGGCCTTTGCGCAGGTGATCGGGGAGATTCGGCGGCAGGCACCGGAGTGCCGCGTCGAGGTGTTGATCCCGGATTTTCAGGGTAGCGAAGAGGCGATCCGGATTGTGGTAGAGGCGCGGCCAGAGGTGCTCAATCACAATACCGAGTCTGTGCCGCGGCTGTATCGCACGGTGAGGTCGGGGGCGCGTTACGAGCGGACACTGCGGCTGCTCCAGTACGCGAAAGAACTGAATCCGAAAGGCGTGACGAAGTCGGGCGTGATGGTGGGGCTGGGCGAGGAGACGCGCGAGTTGTTGGATGTTTTTCGCGACCTGGCCGCCGTCGGCTGCGACATTCTGACCGTCGGCCAGTACCTGCGCCCATCACGCGACCACCTGCCGATGGCGCGCATCTATGCGCCGAGCGAGTTTGCAGAGATGAAGCGGGAAGCGTTGACGATGGGCTTCCGCCACGTCGAGTCCGGACCGCTGGTGCGATCAAGCTATCACGCCCATGAGCAGGCGGCTTCGACCGGACTGTTGTTTCAGGAGTCAGAAGTAAATGAGAAAGTTCAATAATTGACGCGACCGTTCAACCAGCGGGACGAGTCGCTGATGCCAAACAAGCCCCTCAACATCAACAGGAAGCTTTCGATTTTTGCCTTTGTGGCGTCTCAACCCTCGCACTGCTTATGTGACCCAAAATCTCCAATCCCTTTTGGCTTCGTCAAGCGGGTCGGATCATTACGAGAGAACTCCAACTTCAACTGGTAGAGAGAGGTGGGGGCAGGTCAATTGCATCCCCGTGATTTCTCCAGCAGTGTCTCGATGCTACAGATCGGTAGAGCGTGAGGCGACGAGCGCCTTGGCCTTGCCCACAAACTCGGCCAACGACGCGGAACCCTGGTCGCCTTTGCCGCGTGTGCGGACGCTGACGGCTTCGGCTTCGGCTTCCTTGTCGCCCATGACCAGAACGTAGGGGGTCTTCTGGTTGGCGAAGTCGCGGATCTTGGCGTTCATCTTCTCGTTGCGGTCATCCAGCTCGACGCGCAGGCCGGCGGCTTCGAGCTGTGCCTTCACCTGGCGGGCGTAGTCGTGGTGGCGCTCGGCGATGGGCACCAGGCCGACCTGAACCGGGGCCAGCCAGAGGGGAAACGCTCCGGCATAGTGCTCGATGAGCACGCCGAAGAAGCGCTCGACCGACCCAAACAACGCGCGATGGACCATGACCGGCTGATGACGCGCGCCGTCCTCGCCGATGTACTCGAGTTCAAAGCGCGCGGGCAGGTTGAAGTCGAACTGGACGGTGGAAAGCTGCCACAGGCGCCCGAGCACATCCACCAGCTTGACGTCGATCTTTGGGCCGTAGAAGGCGGCTTCGCCGGGGATGGTCTTGTATGCGATGCCTTTGCGGTCGAGCGCGCGTTTGAGGCCGCCGACGGCGAGCTTCCAGTTCTCGTCCGAGCCGGCGTAATGGGCGCGGTCGTTCTCGTCCCATGTGGAAAGCTCGACCTTGAACTCGGCGAAGCCGAAGGTGGTCAGGACGGCCTCGGCAAAGTCGATGCAGGCCACGACCTCGTCCTCGATCTGCTCCGGGGTGCAGAAGATGTGTGCGTCGTCCTGGGTAAAGCCGCGCACACGCAACAGGCCGTGCATGGTTCCGGAGCGCTCATAGCGGTAGACGTTGCCCAGCTCGGCCAGGCGCACGGGCAGGTCGCGATAGCTCTTGGGGGTGTTCTTGTAGATGAGGATGTGGCCGGGGCAGTTCATTGGCTTCAGGCGATATTCGGCGTCGTCCAGTTCCATCGGGGTATACATGTTGCCCGCATAAAAGCCTTCGTGGCCGGAGATTTTCCAAAGCTCGCGGCGCATCACGTGCGGAGTATAGACCAGCGAATAGCCTCGCCGCAGGCACTCCTCGCGCATCCAGTCTTCCATCACCTTGCGGATCATGGCTCCCCTGGGGTGCCAGAAGATGAGGCCGGAGCCGGCGACCTCCTGGATGCTGAAGAGGTCGAGTTGACGGCCGAGGACGCGATGGTCGCGTTTGGCGGCTTCTTCCAGGCGGGCAAAGTGCGCGGCCATCTCCTTGTCAGAGAAAAAGGCGGTGCCGTAGATGCGCTGAAGCTGGGGATTCTTCTCATCGCCGAGCCAGTAGGCTCCCGCGAGGGTGGTGACTTTGACGGCTTTGACGCGCCCGGTCGAGGGCACGTGGGGGCCTCGGCAGAAATCGACAAAGCCGCCGTTGCGATAGAAGCCGACCTCGTCGCCGGGCTGTGTGAAGCGTGTGACGAAGTGGGTCTTCATGAACTCGCCTTCGCGCTCGAACTCGTCGAGGGCCTCGGCGCGCGGGCGGCTTTCGCGCACAAAAGGCTCATCCCGCGCAATCACCTCGGCCATCTTCGCTTCAATGGCCGCGAGGTCGTCGGGGGTGAAGGGCTTTTGGCGGTAGAAATCGTAGAAGAAGCCGGCGTCGGTAGCCGGACCGTGGCCCAGTTTCGTCTCCGGGAACAGCTCCAGCACAGCGGTCGCCATCACGTGCGCGGCGGAGTGGCGGACGACCTGGAGCGCTTCGGGGTCTCGTTCGGTTACCAGTGTCAGGCGCACGTCTTCGGTGAGCGGTGTGGCCAGGTCAACCAGGCGTTCCCCGCCAGCCTGAACTGCCGCGTACATGGCGGCGTCGGTTTCCCGGTCTTGCTCGGCAGCGGCTGTCGGTGGTTCCGCGCCACCCAGGGGCGCAATCCGCGCAACCACACAGACCGCTGCCAGGCGCGGCGAAATTCCGTTGGCAATCTCCCAGGGCGTCGTTCCCTCCACAACCTCGCGCACCGCGCCATCCGGCAGGTGTACCGCAATCATCTTCCCGCTCATTCGTTCCCCGTTCTTCCGATCCAGGCGCATCGAGTGAAAACCTCTGCGCCAGACAAACAATCCACTTCAGGATAGCCGCTGGCACGGTACGCGTCGAGTGTATGGGCTTTCTTCAAACGTTTGAGGAACCAGAGGCAGATGGTCTCCGATGAATGCCCGTTTGGGGGCAGCCTGCCTGTGTTAACCTTCGTATCGAAACAACTTCATAAATCTGACGAGGTAACAAGAATGCGTTTGCGAGTTGCGTGTGTTGTGCTGGCTGTTTCACTGGGGTTGTCTTCATGCAGCAGCAGAACGGCAACTCCCAGCCCTGCACCGACGCCCGCGTCAACATACACTCTGGGTGGAACGGTGAGTGGCCTCTTATCTGGCGAGTCCCTGTCGTTGAACGACACTGGTGGCGCCAGCCTGACGGTCACGGCTAACGGCACCTTCTCGTTCACAACGCAGCTTGCGACAGGCACAACCTACGCAGTCACTGTAAGCACCCAGCCCACCGGCCAGATATGCACTGTCGCCAATGGTACAGG
>JAJZFR010000422.1 GCA_021805265.1 Acidobacteriota bacterium
GGTTGCTCGAAAGTAAAACGCGCAGGGCAACACGCACTGATGCCAGAAACAATAGATTTCTCGACTCGGGGTGAAACCATGAAACGCTGGCGTGACGCCATCCTCGGCAATCACATCAAAACGCCAGGTGCGCCCCACAAGCTGGAGCAGAAGCCACACTACGCGCGGAACAAGGGCCAGCACAACGCGCTGGCCGAAGGTAAACGCTGCTTTGTTCGCGTCACTCACAAACCAGATTGTACCGTCTTGTATCGTCCCGATTGGTATCGGCGCACAGCGTCAGCTATAGCGCAGCCAACGCATCATCTCCGGCAGCGTCGCTCGCTTGCCATACATCAGGATGCCAATGCGATAGAGCCGCGTCGAGAACCACAACACCGCCCAGATTGCCAGCAGCATCAGTGCAACCGACGCCCCAATCTGCCACATCGGCGGCATCTGCGACCCCATCCGCAGGAACATGACTATCGGAGTACAGGGCGGAAACAGCGAAGCAGCCACCACCCACGGCGAATTCGGATTGGTCGAGATCAGCAGGATCATGCTGAAGCTCAGCCACACCGGCACAGCGGCCAGCGGCGAATACTGCTGCAACTCCTGCTCCGTTTCGAGCGTCGCGCCAAGGCCCGCAAACAGCGCCGCATTCAGCGTATAGCCCAGCAGGAAGTACACCGCAAACAGAGTCACCTGAAGCGGGGAGATATGTATTTTGAGATTTCCCGAGAGCAACTGCATGCCGAACGCAGAACCCGCAAAGACCGCGCCCGCTGCCACCCAGATGCCAATCTGCGAAAGTCCCACCGCGCCGACGCCAAGCAATTTTCCACTCAACATGTGGCTGGCCTTGGCCGTCGAAAGCATCACTTCAAATATCCGCGAGGCCTTTTCCTGAATCACCGAACGACCCACATTCAGCCCGTAGATCATCGTCGTCATGGTCAGCAGCAGGGCCATCACGTATGCCGAATAAAAGCTCGACAGCGCGTTGCTCTTCACTTCCTTGCCGCTTTTCACCTGCTGGGTATCGATCTTTACATCTTTCATCAGGCCATCAACAGCAGAGGCAGAGATGCCATCCTGAACCAACCGCCCGCGCAGTAACGCGTGATTGAGCGCCGATTGCAGTCGTTCGCTGGTTACAAAATCGCCCGAGGTCTGCGCCTCATACGTAGCCTGGATCGGACCGTTTGCAGGCACATCGACCCAAAGAAATCCGTCGATCTTCTTCTCATCCACTTCGGCGATCAGCTTCGCCTTGTCCGAGTCCATCAGCATGCCGTCCATCTCCGGCGTGAACACGTCCACCGTCGCCTTTGCCTCCGGATCGGCAAGTATCTCGGTGCGAATCTCCCCGGCCAGCTTCGCATCCCCGCAGGCCACGGCAATATGCTTGCCCACGCCCGAGCTTTTCCCCGAGAGGAAGGAAAGATAGAAGACGCCGGCAAAAATTGCAGGCAGCAGAATCGTCGTGATCAGAAAGGTCCTGCCGCGCACCTGTTCCAGATATTCGCGCTTCGCAATCAACAAAATGTTATGCATCGGCTTTGCCTCCCACGGACTGGATAAATATCTCTTCAAGCGAAGGCTCGACCAGCTCGAAGCGGTAAATGGTTGCTTTTGCTGAAGCCTCGGCGAGCAGCTTCTGCGCGTCCCCGTTTTCCTTCAGCTTGATCTCAGCGTGACCGGAATAATTCTTCGCCTCGGCAATCTCCGAGCTTTCCAGAAACCCCGCGTCCCCCTCGAACTCGATCACCACGCGATCCCGTTTGTAGCGCCCCTTGATCTCGCGCACACGCCCTGAGAGCACCAGATTTCCTTGATGAATCAGCGCAATCGAGTCACACAATTTCTCCACCTGATCCATGCGATGCGTCGAAAAGAGAATCGTCTTGCCCTGCGCCTTCAACTCCAGCAGCGTGTCCTGGAGGAGCGTTGCATTGACCGGATCAAGGCCACTGAACGGCTCATCCATGATGATCAGCTCCGGCTCATGCATCAGCGCCGCAATAAACTGAATCTTCTGCTGCATGCCCTTGGACAACTCTTCCGTCTTCTTCAGGATCGACTGCGCAATATCCAGTCGCTTGGCCCACGCAACGGCCCGCTTCTGCGCTTCGCCCGCGGCAAGCCCGCGCAGCCCGCCCATGAAAACAAGCTGATCGAGAACCTTCATCTTCTTGTAGAGGCCGCGCTCTTCCGGCAGGTAGCCAACGCGCGTCAGGCTATCGCGCGTAAACGGCTTGTCGAAGAGCGTGATTGCTCCCGAGTCCGGAGCGGTGATGCCGATCATCATGCGGATCGAACTGGTCTTTCCAGAACCATTCGGCCCCAGCAAGCCAAACATTTGTCCGGGCTCGATCCTGAAACTCAGGCGGTTGACGGCGACCTTGTCCTGATACGCCTTGGTTACCTCGGCTAACTCAACAACAGGCATCCTCGTTCTCCAGTTTTCGTCGGTGAACAAAGTGTACCAAAGCCAAAGTGCGCCGACGATGAGCCGGCAAAAATAGCTGTCCATCGAGCAAATGTTGAACGATTTCGCTTGTCGCGCCTCCACCGCGCAAATAGATTCTTAACTATGCGAAGAAACATCGCGCGAGCGCTCACCGAGATCGCCTTCATCCTCTTTCTCTTCTATTCAAATCTGCTGATGGGCGAGTTCACTGGCTCCGGCCCGGCGCATAAACACACGCTCCTGTGGGCAATCGGCGACATCTTTACCACTACGAATCTGCTCATCGCTCTCATTGCCGCGCTCATTGGCTACCTGCTGGTCGAGTTGCTGCGCCACCGGATCGAGTAACAAACCATCCGCATCGGCACCCAACGCGGGCTGGCCGGGCGCAGCCCGCAGGCTGTAGCATCCAGAGTGTGGCAGCGCTCGACACCCCTATCACTTACGTTCGCGGCGTTGGCCCACGCATCGCGGCGTTGCTCGCGCCCAAAGGAATTCTGCTCGCCGAAGACCTGCTCTATCGCCTGCCCTTCCGCTACGAAGACCGCCAGAACCCGCGCTCGCTCGATGAACTGAAACCGGGAGAAATGGCTTCCGTCATCGCAGAAATTCGCGGGGCTGCGCTGCTCCACACCAAACGCCAGCCCATCTTTGAGATAACCGTCGGCCAGGGGAACCTCGCCCTCAAGTGTGTCTGGTTCAACGGCGGTTACCTGCAAGGCCGTTTCCGCGCCGGGCAGACCATTGCTCTCTTCGGAAAGATCGAAGCCTCCCGATCCACTCGCAACCTGAAGATGATCCAGCCCCAGTTCGAGTTGCTCCCCGACTCCGCCGACGATGAGGCCACGCGCCTGCTCGAAGTCGGGCGCATCACGCCCGTCTACGAATCGCTCGGCGGCCCTCAACTCGCCTCGCGCTGGCAGCGCAAGGTCATCTTTCAACTCCTCGAAAACATCCGCAACAACGTGCCCGAGTGTCTTCCAAAAGCCATCCTCGAACGGCTGAAATTGCCAGCTCGCGAGGCCGCTCTGGCCGCTGCGCATTTTCCGCCCGAGGGCACACGCGCCACCGCGCTCATGGAGGCCTCCACTCCGGCGCAACGCCGACTCATCTTCGAGGAACTCTTCTTCCTCGAGCTCGGCCTCGAACTCAAGCGACGGCGCGGCCGAGAACACAAAGGCATCGCCTTCGCCACCAGCGACGCCGTCCGCGCGGCCATTCGCGAGGTGCTCCCGTTCCATCCCACAACCGCGCAAAAGCGCGCGCTCGGCGAGATCGTCTCAGACATGCGCCAGCCGCATCCCATGCGCAGGCTGCTCCAGGGCGATGTTGGCTCGGGTAAGACCATCGTCGCGCTCCAGGCCATGCTCGTGGCCATCGAAAACGGCTACCAGGCCGCGCTCATGGCCCCCACGGAAATCCTCGCCACACAGCACTATCTCGCCGCGCGCAAGCTCCTCGCCCGCTCCAGCAAAAACTATCGCATCGCACTGCTCACCGGCTCGCTCGACCCCGACCGAAAGCGCTCCGTCCGCGGCCAGATGCGTCGCGGCGAAGCGCAACTGGTCATCGGTACCCACGCACTGATTGAAGAGAGCGTCGAGTTCGCCAGGCTCGGCCTCGTCGTCGTTGACGAGCAGCATCGCTTCGGCGTCATGCAACGCTTCCGCCTGATGAAGAAACCCGGCGAATCCGATGGACCGGCGACCGAACCTGACGTACTCGTCATGACCGCAACCCCCATTCCCCGCACCCTCGCCCTCACCCTTTACGGAGACCTCGAAGCAAGCGTCCTCGACGAGCTACCGCCGGGAAGAACGCCCGTCGTCACCCGTCGCCTACCCGGCCAGCGCGCCGATGATGTCTGGGAGTTTGTCCGAAAACAGGTCGCGCTTCACCGTCAGGCATACATCGTCTACCCAGTTATTGAAGGAAGCCGAGACGACCAGCCAGAGCTCGATTTCTCTCAGGACCCCACTGACTCGCGCGAAGCCAATATCGCTCTATCAACCACCGCCGCCAGAAAAAAACCTCGCAAGCAAAACAAGAAGGCATCTCTATTCACCGAGCCAGCCCTCTCGGATGGCAAGAGCGAATTGCGTTCGGCGACAGACATGTACGAGCAGCTTCGCTCCGGTGCCCTGCGCGACCTCCGTGTCGGCCTGCTCCATGGCCGGCTCGATGCCGATGAAAAGGAGGTCATCATGCGCCGCTTTCAGCGCGGCGAGATCGACGTCCTGGTCTCCACCACCGTCATCGAGGTCGGCGTCGATGTCGCCAATGCGACCGTGATGGTGGTCGATCACGCCGAGCGCTTCGGTCTCGCCCAGCTTCACCAGTTGCGCGGTCGCGTGGGGCGCGGCGCAGCCAAAAGCTACTGCATCCTGATGACCGGCGAGCGCGTTTCGCCCCAGGCCGAGGAGCGCCTGGCTGCCATGGTCCGCACCCAGAACGGCTTCGAACTCGCCGAACTCGACCTCAACATGCGCGGTCCCGGCGAGTTCTTTGGCACCCGCCAGGCTGGCCTGCCCGGCTTCCGCGTTGCCAACCTCATCCGCGACCGTGAACTGCTCGAACTCGCCAAACTCGAGGCCGCGCGCTTCGCAAACGCGCCCGACCCCAACGTCACCGAACTCGAACGACAGCGCGTCTGGGACCACCTGCGCAACTCCTGGCAGCGCCGCTACGGACTCATGGAAGCCGGATGACCGCTACGGCCCGAAACAGAGTTGAATTTCCTCCCCGTTTGCGCAACTATTGACTCAGAGTGTGGTTCAAGTCTGTAGAGCGCCGATATGGACGCACAGAAACGGGAAGAACAAAGGGTTCTTCCACCTGAAACTTAGATTGAGCTTCGGGTGATTCGGGAGGCTCCCAATGAAACAGTTACGACTCATCCTTCTCACGGCAATTGCAACAACGCTTCTCGCCATTCCGGCACAGGCACGCGTCTTTGTCGGGATCGGTTTCGGTCCGGTACTCGCGCCCGTTCCCTATGACTACGCCGCGCCTGCCTGCGACTTCGGCTTCTATCAGTTCTACCCCTACGACTGCGCTCCCGACGGCTACTACGGCGCGGACTGGTTCATGGGCGGCGCATTTCTCGGCGTAGGCCCCTGGTACGGATGGGGTTACCCAGGCTTTGGGTATGGCGGCTGGGGCTACGGCGGTTGGGGCGACCGCGGCTGGGGTGACCGGGCTGGCTACGGATACGGCAATCGCGGCGGATATGGCTACGGAAACCGTGGTGGCTACGGAAACGGCTATGGCAATCGGGGCGGCTACGGCAATGGTTACCGCAACGGCTACGCCAACGGAAACCGAGGCATCAACGGCGCGCAGGGCGGCGTCAACCGGCCCGGCGTAGGCGGCGGTGTCAGCGGCGCGAGACCCGGCTACGGTGGCGGCTTCAACAGCGCCGGCAATGGCGGCTACCGGCCAACCTATGGTGGCGGCCTCAGCGGTTCTCGGGCGGGCAACTACGCCAGCACCTCTCGCCCCGGCTCCTACGGCGGTGCCAGCCACTTCGGCGGTGGCTACGGCGGCAGCCACTTCGGTGGTGGCAGCTTCCACGGCGGAAGCTACGGCGGCGGAAGTCACTTCGGTGGCGGAGGCTTCCACGGCGGCGGCTTTGGCGGTGGCGGTCACTTCGGTGGAGGCGGTGGTGGCTTCCACGGTGGAGGCGGTCACGGCGGCGGCGGTGGTCACCGATAACTCACCCGGCAACGCAACCGAAAAAAAGGGGACTGGCCGACAGGTCAGTCCCCTTTTCGTTGGCCCCCCGTTGATCCTCGTTGATCCCCATTGATCCCCGTTGATCCTTGATGCCCCTCGATGACTATCGAGCATCGGCAAAGGCCACTCCTCAGCAATAGATCAACTGTGCCCGGACAGTTCGACCAACCGTTCCGCAATCCTCGATGCCGCATCTCGATGCGCTTCGGTTCTTGACCGCTCGCCCATCGCCATCAGCCGTTGTCGATCTTCCAACAGCCCGGCCAGCGTTTCCTCCAGCAGCCTCGGCTGCTCGCTCAATTCGCGCTCTGTCAGTAGCATCGCTCCGCCCGCTCCCACCATCACCTCGGCATTCGCACGCTGGTGGTCATCGGCAGCCGCAGCAAACGGAACCAGCAGCGCCGGTCGCCCCGCCGCCGCAAGCTCCGCCACCGTAGACGCTCCGCTCCTTGCCAAAACCAGATCGGCAGCCTCAAAGCAACCAGCCATCCCGTCCAGAAATGCCTCCACCCGCCACCGCGAACCATCGATTCCCGCGCACGCCGCAGCATACGCCGCCCGTGTAGCCTCCGCGTGTCGTGCCCCTGCCTGGTGCAGCACCGTCAGCCCTGGAACCGACCCCAGCAGCTCCGCAGCCACCTGCGGCAGCAGAGTATTCAATATCCGCGCCCCCTGCGATCCGCCAAAGACCAGCAGGTGAGGTGGCCGTGAAGATTCGAGCGGCGCAATCGAGAAAAACTCCTCCCGCACCGGAATTCCCGTCACTTCGGCGTTGCGAAACCACCGCGCAGCCGGTGCAAAATTCACCGCCGCCGCCGAAACCCAGCGCCCCACCAGCCGATTTGCCAGTCCCGGAACCGCATTTGGTTCAAAGGCCAGTGTCGGCACACCGCCGATCTGCGCCGCCGCCATCGCAGGCCCTGAAGCGTATCCGCCCACGCCGAACACCACATCCGCGCGAAACTCGCGAATGAACCGCGCGCACGCCACTACGCTCAGCGGTAACAGCCGCAACGTCCTCAGCCGCGTACCCAGCGAAACCCGATTCAGCGGCCCAACCTCGACCAGCCGCAGCGCGAACCCGGCCTCCGGAACCATCCGCGTCTCCAGGCCCCGTTCCGTCCCGACAAAGAGAACTTCCGCACCCTGCGCAGCCACCAGCTCCCGCGCCACCGCCAGCGCCGGGATAATGTGTCCTCCCGTGCCGCCGCCCGCAATCAAAATCCTTGCCGCAGTCTTTGCCAAAACCATCAGTCAATCTCGCGCGTCAGGTTCAGCAGTATCCCGATGCTCGCCAGCATGATGCACAGCGACGTCCCGCCAGAGGAGATCATCGGCAGCGGAATCCCCTTCGTCGGCAGCAGCGCAACCACCACGCTCATGTTGAAAAACGCCTGGATCAGAATCGTGATCGTAATTCCAAACGCCAGCAGCCGCGCAAACGGATCACGCAGCAGAAACACCGCTCGCAGCCCCCGCCAACCCAGCATCACGAATAGCCCCAGCAGAAACGCCGCTCCAAGGAATCCCAGTTCCTCGGCGATATTGGCGAAAATGAAGTCAGTATGCGGCTCTGGCAGGTAAAACAGCTTCTGCACCCCCTCCATATAGCCGCGCCCGGCCCAGCCGCCCGTGCCCACCGCAATCAGGCTCTGGTTGATGTGAAATCCCGCGCCCTGCGGATCAGCCTCCGGGTTCAGAAACACCATCATCCGCGCCCGCCGCCACGGAACGAGAAACAGAAACGCCGCCAGAATCGGTGCCACCGCCGCCAGCGAGCCAAACAGATAACGCCATTCCATCCCCGCCAACACCAGCACCAGACATGTCATCGCAAACAGCACAATCGCCGTTCCCAGGTCCGGCTCCTTCACCACCAGGCCAATCAGCACCACCGCCGGAAGCAGCGCGGGCAGCAGCGTATTCCGAAAGTCCCGCATCGCGTTCAGCCGGGTGTGCAGAAACCATGCCAGATACAACGCCAGCACCGGTTTCGCAATCTCCGACGGCTGAAACGTAAAGAACCCGCCAAAGCGAATCCACCGGTGCGTGGCGTGGGACCCAGGCATGGCAAACACCACCAGCAACAGCAGCACCGTGATTCCAAGGAGGGAATAAATGATGCGCTTCGAGTTGTAGCGGCGATAGTCATAGCGCATCGTCACCAGCATCGCCGCCACGCCAAGCAACGCCCACAGTGCCTGCTTGCCCAGGAATGCATACGGCGACCGATAGCGCGCCTCAGCCATCACCGCCGAGGCCGAAAACACCATCGCCAGACCCACTACGACCAGGGTCAGGGTGATAAAAAACAGCCACTTATCCACCCCAACGCGTTTGGCCATCAGCGTGTCAGCTCCGCCACAGAACTGCTCGGCAACGGCTCCACCTGCTGCCGCACCAACTGCTTGAACACCTGCCCGCGCTGCTCGTAATTCTCAAACTGATCAAAGCTCGAGCACGCCGGCGAAAGCAGTACGATCTCCCCTGGCACGGCCGCCGCTCCCGCCGCGATCACCGCGCGATCGAGCGTCTCGCAAGGCATGATCGCCACCATCCCGCGAATCTGCGAGGCGATCTTTTCCGCCGCTGACCCAATCGTATACACCGCCCTCACACGGCTCCTCAACAGCGACTCCAACTCGGCGTAATTCGAGTTCTTGTCCTTTCCGCCCAGGATCAGATGCACCCCCGCCGGAAACGCCGCAATCGCCTTCGCCGCCGCGTCCACATTGGTCGCCTTCGAGTCGTTGTAATACTCGACTCCGTTCTGCCGCGCCACAAACTCGATCCGATGCTCTACCGCGCGAAACTCCGCAATCACTCGCGCTATCGTCGCCCCATCCACCCCAGCCAGCCGCGCCGCGCACACCGCCGCCAATATGTTCTCCACATTATGCGCGCCCTTCAGCGGGATACGCTCCACCGCCAAAATCGTTTCCACTGCTGCCTCCGCGCTCGCGCGAAACACCACCTGCCCATCCCGCACCCACGCGCCCTGCACAACCTCGCCCTGCATCGAAAACCAGTGAATACGCGCCACAGCCCGCTCGGCAATCGCAGCCGTCCGCGCATTGTCTGCATTCAACACCAGCGCGTCTCCCGCCGTCTGGGAACGCAATATCCGTTCCTTCGTCTGCGCATAGTTCTCAAACGAGCCGTGCCGATCCAGGTGATCCGGCGTTATGTTCAATATCACCGCAATATGCGGATGAAACGTCTGCGTGCTCTCCAGTTGAAAGCTCGAAACCTCCAGCACCGACCACCCCTCGTCGCTGCTGGCCTCGATCAGGTCCACCACCGGCACCCCGATATTGCCGCCCACCTGGGTCGGCAATCCGCCCGAGGCAAGAATATCCCCCAGCAGCGCCGTCGTCGTCGTCTTTCCATTCGATCCCGTGATGGCCAGAATCCTTCCCCGAAGAAACTGCGCCGCCAGCTCCAACTCGCCGATCACCGGCAGCCCGAAGGCCTTTGCCTGCGCCAGCTCCGGCGTCTCCATGGGCACACCCGGACTCACCACAATCAGGTCCTGCCGGCGAAACGTCAGCAGCCCGTGTCCTCCAGCCTCCACCATGATCCCGGCCTCGATCAGTGCCGGAATCTCCCGCGAGAGCGAGGCCGCGCTGCGCACATCCGAGACCGTAACCTGCGCGCCCCGTCGTCGCAGAAACATCGCCGCCGACAGACCAGAACGGCCCATCCCCACCACCAGCACTCGTTTACCCTTCAACTCCATCGCCGACTCCCGCTCGCCTACCATTCTTTCACCGAACCCGCTTCCCTCGCTACCTCTTCCCAAGCGAATCTCAGCGCAGCTTCAGCGTCGTCAGCGCAAACAGCGCAAACACCAGCGCCGCAATCCAGAACCGCGCAATCACCTTCGATTCCTTCCATCCCAGCAGCTCGAAGTGATGATGCAGCGGAGCCATCCTGAATATCCGCTTCTTCCGCAGTTTGTAGCTGCCCACCTGCAACATAACCGACAGCGCCTCCAGCACAAATATCCCGCCAATGAAGGGCAGCAGCAGCTCCTGCCGGATAATCACCGCAACCGTCGCAATCGCTCCACCCAGCGCCAGCGATCCAACATCGCCCATGAACACCTCTGCCGGATGAGCGTTGTACCAGAGAAAGCCGATGGAGGCACCCACCATCGCTCCACAGAACACCGTCAACTCGCCCACCATCGGCATCCGCTGCAACTCGAGATAGTCGGCAAACACCACGTGGCCGCTTACATACGTCAGCACCGTCAGCGCCCCCGCCGAGATGATGGTGCAGCCAATCGCCAGCCCGTCCAGTCCGTCCGTCAGGTTCACCGCGTTTGACGAACCCACCAGCACCACCACCACAAACGCCACAAACGGAAGAAACGCCAGAAATCCAAGATGGGTCGCCGCCCCCAGCCACGGCCAGGTCATCATCGGGTGCCAGCTCTTCACAAACGGCACCGTCAGCCGCGTTGAAAACACGCGAAACTCATCCAGCACCACCAGCGCAATCGCAATCCCCAGCGAAACACCCACCTGCAACAGCGTCTTCGCCCGCGCTGTCAGCCCCAGGTTCCGCCGCTTCACCACCTTGATGTAATCGTCGGCAAAGCCTATCGCTCCAAACGCCAGCGTCGCAACCACCACGATCCACACAAACGGATTCGCCGGATCGGACCACAGCACCGTCGGCAGCAGAATCGCAATCGCAATCAGCACCCCGCCCATCGTCGGCGTACCGGATTTCTTCTTGTGAGACTCCGGACCTTCTTCCCGTATGTACTGGCTGATCTGAAATTCGCGCAGCTTTTCAATCACAAACGGGCCAATCAGCAGCGCAATCAACAGCGCCGTCAGTGATGCAAACGCGGTCCGAAACGTCAGATAGCGAAAGATGCGAAACGGATGAAAATACGGAAAAAGCTTTTCGTACAGCAGCCAGTAAAGCAAGCGGCCTCCAATCGTCCATAAGGGGTCGAAGCTGATTCTATCGCCGATGCTTGACGATTGCGATTCTCATTGCGGATGCTCGCCGCCCAGCTTATCAATCGCCGTCAGCGCGGCCTCCAGTTTCACGCCGCGCGAGCCTTTCAACAACACCTGATCGCCCGCCTGCAAGTGCCGCCGCAACCACTCCCCCGCCGCACCGGCATCCGCCAGAAAAACCGACATCGCTCCGGCCTCAGCCGCAGCGCGCACCAGATGGACTGCGTTGCCGCGAACGCCAACCACCAGATCAATCCCCGCCTCGGCAGCCACGCGGCCACACTCGGCGTGCAGTGCCGGGGCATACTCTCCAAGCTCCAGCATCTCCCCTGCAATCAGAATCCGCCGCGCTCCTGGTTCGGTCACGGGACGCGCGGCAAGCGTCGCGATCATCGACTTCAGGGCCTCCGGATTCGAGTTGTAGCTGTCGTTCACAATCGTCGCCCCACCAACCAGAATCACCTCGCCACGACGGTCGCCGGCCACAAGCGCTTCGAGCGCCGCGATTGCCCTTTCCGTCGCCACACCAGCCTCCCGCGCAACCGCCAGCGCGGCCGCCGCGTTGACTGCGTGATGACGACCCAGCAGCTTCAGTTTCAGCGAAAACGTCTCCTCGCCTTCCTGCACCGTGACTCCGAGTCCATCCGCCAGTTCCTCGGCGGCAAGGATCGCCGGGTCCGCGCAGGGGCCAGCGCCAAAGTACACAACCTTCCCGGCAAAGTCCCGACCAAACTGGCTCACATACGCGTCCGCGCCGTTCAGAAACACCACCCCTGACGCGGGCAGGGCCGCCACCAGCTCATATTTGGCGCGCGCTATCCCCGCCTGACCATCCGAGAAATTCTCCACATGAGCCATGCCCACGTTCGTCACAACGCCCCAGTCCGGCGCGGCGATCCGAGCCAGTTGTGCGATCTCCCCCGCATGGTTCATCCCCAGTTCGATCACCGCATACTCGTGCTCCGCTTCCAGACGCAGCAACTGCAACGGCATCCCAAATCCGTTGTTCAGATTCCCCGCGCTTTTCATCACCGAAAACTGTGCGCCCAGCGCCGCAGCCACCGCATCTTTCGTCGATGTCTTCCCCGCGCTTCCCGTAATCGCAACCACACGCCGCCCCCAGCGTCGCCGAACGTGCGCCGCCAGCGCCTGCAACGCGACCAGCGTGTCCTCTACAATCAACAACGGAGCAGACAAAGTTGCGTTCGAAAGATGCGCAACCCGGCTCACTGAGACCACTGCGCCAACGGCTCCTAGCTCGAGCGCACTCTGAATGTAATCGTGCCCATCGTGCCGCTCGCCTCGCACCGCAAAAAACAACTCCCCTGCAGAAATCGTGCGCGAATTGATCGAGTAGCCGCACACCTCCAGCGCGCCCACATTGGACACGCTCGTTGGCGCCTCCAGCTTCGCGCCGCAGCCCAGCGCCGCTTCCGCAAGGGTCAGCTTCACAAGCCTCCACCATACCCCAAACCACGCAATGCGCAATGCGCAACCTCCGCATCATCAAAAGGGATTGCTCCCTCGCGCAGAATTTGTTCCGTTTCATGCCCCTTGCCCGCCACCAGCACAACATCGCCCGCGCGAGCCGCGCCCACTGCGATTGCAATGGCCTTCGCGCGATCCGCTTCCACAAAAAAATCCTTCCCAGTCCCCGCCAGTCCAGGCAGAATATCGTTCAGAATCGCAGCCGGATCCTCCGACCGTGGATTGTCGCTCGTCAGCACCACAAAATCACTGCCCTCGCCTGCTGCCTGACCCATGCGTGGACGCTTCGTGCGGTCCCGGTCCCCACCGCAACCAAACAATGTAATCACCTGGCCTCCGTGCGCCATTCCGCGTGCAAGCCTGGTCAGATTTCGCAGCGCATCTTCCGTGTGAGCATAATCCACAATCACCATAAACGGCTGCCCAGCATCCACCGGCTGAAACCGCCCCGTCACTGGCGTGAGCAAACCAATCGACTCCATCAGACTTGCCCATTCCACCCCGCGCGCACCGGCTGCGGCCAGCGCCGCCAGCAGGTTCAGCACATTCACCTCACCCGCCAGCCTGCTGCTCACACGCGCCGTTCCCAGGGGCGAAGCCAGCGTAAACTCAGCGCCTCCGGGCGTCAGTTCAAGATGCTCCGCGCGCCAGTCCCCGCGCCCGAGCCCATAGAAAATCACCTCCGCGCCGGCGCTCCGCGCCGCCTCCGCCAACGCTGGCGAAGCCGCATCCTCGGCATTCAGTACCGCAACCCGTGGAGCCGTATAACGCCTGCCGTCGAACAACAATTTCTTCGCACCGAAATACGCCTCCATCGTTCCGTGATAATCCAGATGATCCTGCGTCAGGTTGGTGAATACAGCCACATCAAAACCAACCCCCGTCACGCGTCCCTGATCGAGCGCATGACTCGACACCTCCATCACCAGTTCGGATGCAAGTGATTCTGCGCCCTCTGCCATCAAGGCAAACAGATCGCGCGACTCCGGCGTCGTATGCGGTGAAGGACGAACACTCCCTGCAACGTGATACTCGATCGTGCCGACCAGAACCGTCGTTCGATCGGCGCGCCGCAACAGATCCTCGGTCAGAAACGCCGTCGTCGTCTTCCCGTTCGTGCCCGTCACTCCAGTCGATGCCAGCCGCCGTTCCGGATGGCCAAAGAACGCGGCGGAAGCCTCGGCCAACGCTGTCCGACCATTCTCGACC